>NZ_JBITFP010000021.1:0-129595 GCF_044456245.1 Micromonospora sp. NPDC051006 | reverse complement strand
CGCAATCGACGACCAGACGGCCATCAAGGTGACCGACGGCACCGTCGAGGTCGTCTCCGAGGGGCACTGGAAGCTGTTCCCCTCGTAGCCGCGGCTTGAATTCGCGATGTCAGCACAGCCTCTGTCGGTGCGCGACATTCCTCGCCCCCTACTCCCCGAGAGGGAGCGGGATCCCCCGGACGGGTGTCGTACGGCAACCGGGACCCTGCGACGTTTTGCATGGCGACGGGGTGCGCTGAAGCCCGGTAGCCAGACGACCAGCTGGGACTGTGCGAAGGCGAGGGCGCGGTATGGCTCAGGCGACCGAGAAGGCAGCGGCGGGGGCATCGGCGCGGTGCGCGCGGCCGCCGCGATGGGCACGTTGGGCAGGCCAGGTGGCCTGGGTGGCTCCGGTGCTCGGCTTCATTCCGCTCCACATCCCATGGATCCTCGGCATTCCACTCTTCGCCAACCCTGACCCGTTCGACGAGTGGTATCACGGCCGAGGCCCCGGGGTCGGAGACCACCCGGTCGAGGGGTTCCTCGGTATGCCGGCCGGTGCGTTCTACCTCGGCATTCTCTGTATCCTCGCCGCCCTAGGCGGGACACTGGCCCTCGGGCTCATCAGCGACTGGGGCCTGACCTTCCCGCGCTGGATCCCGCTGCTGCGTGGCCGCCGGGTCCCACCATGGCTCCCGTTGACACCCACCGTTCTCGGGTCCGTGCTGATGATCGGCTATTCGCTGACGCTGCCCACGCAACTCTCCGAACAACTCGACACATCCAGCCCGCAGGACATCTTCACGACCACCGGGGTTCTCATCGGCCTACCGCTGCTCGTGGCCTGGGAGATCGCGTTACCGATGGCAGGGTGGTCCTACTACCGCCGTACCCGTCGCCGTTCGCTGAGGGTTCGGTGGGGGCAGGGCGGGTAGACGCGGTACGTCGTACCCGACCGCGATCCGAGCCGAGGTGATCACATGTGGTGTGCCCGCGGTGCCGGTCGTGCCGGATCGGGTCGTGCCGCCGGCGGTCTGGTCAGCCTGACCAACGGTCTGCTGGCCGGTGCCGCCGCCACGCTCGCTCGGGAGCTGGTCAGCTCCCTGGACATGGCGGTCCGGGCCCGCCCGTACAGCGACACCCATCAGCGGATGGTGCGACGGATCGCCGACGGGATGCACGTGAGCCTCGGGACGGAGGAGCGTGCGGCGAACCGTCTGGGTGGCCTCGGACCCGTACTCGGCTTCGCCAACGGGGTACTGACCGTCACGCTCGTCGCGCTCGTCACCAGGCGGTGGCGCCCACCGCTGCCGGTGAAGGCGGCACTGGTCGGCTGGAGCGGGGTTGCGGGCGGCGGTGACCCGGGCTCCCGGTCACCGAGCCGGCGGTGGAGCGGGCGGCGGAAGGAACTCTGCCCGCGCGCCGCGGCCATGATCGACCGTACGGCGATGCCGCCGATCAGCGCCGAGATCGCCGCCAGCACGAGGTACGTGTAGACGCGCTGACCCGGCGGTTCGCGGCTGGTGATCCAGTGCAGGGCGGTCGTCGCCACCGCCGCCCAGGGGAACGTGAGCGCCCAGAAGTTCGGCGCGAACTTCAGCCGCAGGTAGAGCGGGAGCAGCCGGATCTGCGCGAGGACCAGCAGCAGCCCGTATCCGGAGACCAGCGCCACCCAGATGTCGATCCGGCCGCCGTTGCGGGCGAGAATCGCGAGCACGGCCAGGGCGGAGGGGGCCACCTCGATCGCGAGGGTCGGTACGAGCGACGCCGGCAGCGGCGGCCGGATGAACAGACGGTTCAGGATCAGCGAGCCGAGCACGAGCCAGCAGACGAACCCGAGCCCGAGCATGACGTCCGCCAGGGTGCGCTGCCCGACGGCGGATGCGGCGGCCGAGGCGATGAACCCGCCGGCCACGGTGGGCAGGAAATAGCCGGGGTGGATCTGGTCGATGTCGATCCGGCCGTAGATCCACTGCCCGGTTATCCAGCCGCCGAAGACGAGTGTGAGCACCAGGAACACGTCGACGAGAACCCGCCCGACGCCCAGGTGGTAAGGAACGACGCCCTGCACGACGAGCAGCATCGGGGTGATGACGGCGAGCGAGACGAACGCACCGGCGACCGGATCCACCATGTCGCCGACGAGGGCCCTCGGCCTGGGCAGCACGTACGCCGCGTACGCCACCAGCACGGCGAGCCAGGCCAGCGCGGCGAGCGCGAGCAGGGCGTTGCCGATCCACGTCGGCACCTCGCCGCCGCGTCCGGCCGCGAGCCAGGTGATGCTCAGGCCGGCGAGGCCGAACGGGATGCTGAAGAAGTTCGCCGGAATCCGGACGGCGGCCACCTGACTCCTCCCCTGGCAGGATGGCCCCGCTCGGGCGATCCGGGTTCCATCATGCCCAGCGCCCGATCCACCGCGCGGTCGATTCAGTCAACCCGTCGACGGCCCTACTTCGTGCGCTCGGGGTGCATCTCGCCCCGGCTGACCGGGCGACCGGGGACGTTGATGCACAACTGTCCCGGCTCCGCACCGCAGACCGGGCAGGCGCGGTAGGACTCGACCGGCCCGGGATCGAGGCCCCGCGCCAGGGCGGCTCGGACGATCTCGTCGGCCGCGTGGTGCAGCTCGAGGTCGCGATATTTCACGGCAGCCCGGTGGATTCGCTGGAGCGCGCTCCGCGCCAGCTCCGATGGGTCGGTCATCCGACCGACCTTCCCGCTCTGCTCGCCGTGACACACACCTCCTGGGCGCGCCCTCAGTCGGCGGCGATCTGTCCGGTCGACTGGGCGGCGGTGGCGAGGATCCCGGGATCGCCACCGCGGTCGTACGTGTCGATCGCGGCATCGGCGAACTTGATCGCGTGGGGATCGCCGGACGCCGCCGCCTGCCGCATGACCTCCTCGGCGACCAGGGTGGGCCGAGCGGGCGGGGCGGGGCGCGCCTCGGCGGGTGCGTACGCGGCGGTGACCGCGGCCGCCGCGGCCCAGGCGGCGTCGAGGCTCGGCGCCCAGAGCCGGCTCGGCAGAGCGGGCAGGGTCCGCAGGACGGCGTTCGGGGCGGTGGCCGCGTGCACGAGCATCACCGGACTCGCGTACCCGTGGGTGCCGTGTCGGGCGACGGCGGCGTCCACCACGGCGGCGAGCCGGGCCGGCACGCCGTCCGCCACCTCGCCGGGCACCGCGCCGGACGCCGCCGGCCAGTCGGGCGAATCGGCCAGTTGGGCGAGGCGGGCACGGATGCCGAAACGCTGGTCCGGCACCCGGGGTACCGCGTCCAGGGCGGATCGCGGATCGGTCGCCGGATAGGGGCCGACGCCGGGCGGCGCGAGGGGTTGCCACCGAGCCGCCCAGTAGGCCAGCCCCTGGCCGAGCTCGTCGACGCGCGGGCCGCTCTCCTCGTCCAGCAGCGCGCGTACGGCGTGGCCGACCCGGATCACCCCGTGGGTGGCGCCCGCCGCGATGCCCGGCAGCAGGCGCGGCCACCACCGTACGAGCACCTCGCGCCAGGGCTCGTCAGCCAGTTCGCGCTCGAAGTAGCTGAGCCAGTCGCCGGTGCGCAGCGGGTCGCCGAGCGGGTCACGCCACTCGTCGGTGGGGATGGGCCGGATGCCCCTCGGTCGTTCGTCGAGCCGGTCCGCGTACGCGTCGAGCCACCGGTGGACAGCCCGCTCGTGACCGTGGCGGACCAGCGCCTCGACTGCCATCGGTGCGTGGTTGGACAACCAGCCGTTCCGCTCCGGGCCGCTGTGCCGCACCCGTTCGTACGCCTCGTCCAGGGTTGTGCCTGTCATGTGGACAAGCCTGCAAGGTGAAGCTCGGTTCAGGTCAACCGCGTAGGGGCGCGCGATTCCCGATCAGGCGCGGCGGGGCTGTGGCACCCGTACGGAGGCCATGCCCGCCGCCGTCGCGGCCCGGATGCCCAGGTCGGTGTCCTCGAAGACGAGGCACGCGGACGGCTCCACGTGGAGGAGCTGCGCGGCGAGCAGGAAGGCTTCCGGGTCGGGCTTGGCCTTCGCGTAGTCCTCGGCGCAGACCAGCACGTCGAACTTCTCCAGCAGGTCGAGCGTGCCGAGGGAGGCGGTGACGGATTCCCGGGTGCTGCCGGAGACCACGGCGATGGGGAGCCGCTGATGGGCGTCGTGGATGTGCCGCAGGACGTCGGGGACGGCGGTGAGCTGCGGCAGCAGCCGCAGGTAGTGGTCCTCCCTGCGGCGGGTGACGGCCTCGATCGGCATCGCCAGACCCTGCTGCTCGTTGAGCGTGACGATGATGTCGGCCACCGGCCTGCCACCCCAGGCGTAGAAGAGGTCCTCCGGGAAGACGCACTTCCACTCGTCGAGGGCCTGCTTCCAGGCCAGGTAGTGCAGCGGCATGGAGTCGGCGATGGTGCCGTCACAGTCGAAGAGGTAGGCCTGGAAGTCGCCAGAGGGCAGGGGCAGGGTCACCGCAGGAGCCTATAGCGCGTGCGATGCGGCATGACCGGTGCGCGCGAGGGTAGGAGGGACGGCAACAACCCCCCCCGTAAGTGAGGTGATACGCCAATGCCGACCGCACGCGAGATCATGACGAACGACGTGACCTGCATCAGTGAGCAGGACGACCTGAAGACGGCTGCCAAGCGGATGGCCGAGCTTGGGGTCGGCTCCCTGCCGATCTGCGGTTCCGACAACCGGCTCAAGGGCATGCTGACCGACCGGGACATCGTGGTGAAGGTGCTGGCCGAGGGCCGTGACCCGAGCAACGTGACCGCGGGCGAACTGGCCCAGGGTGAGGCGGTGACCATCGGCGCCGACGACGACGCGGCCGAGATCCTGCGGACCATGGGGCAGCACAAGGTACGCCGGCTGCCGGTCATCGACGGCCACCAGCTGGTCGGCATCGTGGCCGTTGCCGACGTGGCCCGCTCGCTGCCGGAGCGCCCGGTCGGAGACCTCATCGAGGCCATCTCCGAGCGCGGCTGACCTCCGCACCACCGACCGATCGCCGCCGCCCACCGGGGAGGCGGCGATCGCCGTCGTGCGCCATGCTCCGGCCCGACGCGGAGGGCGGGAGCTGCCGTACCGCCCACCTCGGACGGCGGCGTCCCGGCCTCAGCCGGCCGGGGTGAGCGGGACGGTCTCGCCCCGGGCGATGGTGCGTACCTGGCGGGCGAGGCCCCGCCGGCGGACCTCCTCCACGAAGTGCGCCAGCGGCGAGCGGAAGACCCGGTAGTCGTCGTAGTGGACGGGCACCGTCAGCTTCGGGCGGACCAGCTCGACCAGGTCGGCGCCCTGCTGAGCGTCCATGGTCAGCAGGATTCCGGCGACCTTCGTGCCGCCGAGGTGGATGAGCATCGCGTCGATGTCCGGGTACCGCTCGGGGATGGCGGCGAGCTGGGGCCGGTTCAGGGTGTCGCCGGTGACGTAGAGGCGGAACCGCCGGGTGCCGTCGCGGAACAGCTCGAGCATGGTCCCCATCACGTCCGGGAGCAGCTGATCCAGGAGGCCGGGGCCGTGCTGACCGGGCATCGAGGTCAACCGCAGTGTCTCGCCGTCGCGGTGCAGCTCGTGCGAGCGCCAGGTGGACAGCCCCAGCGCGCCGTGGAACCCCCACCGGGTCAGCTTCTGTTGCGCGGACGGCGTGGTGACGATCGGCAGCTGCCGGTCCAGCTGCCGGCGGGCCACCCGGTCGAAGTGGTCGCCGTGCAGGTGGGAGAGGACCACCGCGTCCAGCGCCGGCAGGTCGGCGATCCGCAGCGCCGGATCGGTACGCCGCCGCGACCACATTCCCTTGCCCAGGTAGGCCCGCTGCCCCCGATGCAGGAAGTTCGGGTCGGTGAGCAGGGTGAACCCGCCGATCCGCAGCACCGTGGTGGCGGTCCCGATGAAGGTCACTTCCGGCTGTTCAGCCACCGCACCCACCTCCACCGACAGCCGTTACCCGCGAACCGCTGCCGGCATGCGAAGCGGCGGCGGTCACCGCTGCGGAGCGTCGGACCCGTCGTCGTCGCCCTCCGGACGGTCGCCGTCCGGCTTGATCTGGGGTAGCCGCTCCACCAGCCGGCTGAGCGCGCCGTTGGCGAACGTGGCCCCGAACGCCGAGCCGGCCGCGATGCCCCAGCCCACCGGCCCGAGCGGGGTGCAGCCGAAGAACTGGCTGAGCCCCGGCGTCTGCACCACGGCGCCCAGCACTCCGAGCGACGCCGCCGTCGAGGCGAGCACCGCCGGGCTGGTGCCGCCGGCCAACACGGTCTGGCCGAGCTGCGTGCCGACCAGCGAAACCAGCGCCACCGTGCCGGCCCGCCGGGGAGTCCCGGTGTAGCGGGCCAGCGTCCAGCCGGCCGTCGCGCCGAGCGTGGTGGCGGCAGCTCGCAGCCCGATCTCCCGGGTGAGCGTCTCGCCGAGTGAGCTGTCCGGCCCCTCGCGGAGCAGGCCGTCGGTGCGGTCCGCCGCCGGTGGCCGAATCGCGATGGCGAGCGCCGGCGCCAGGTCGGTGAGCAGGTTGACCAGCAGGAGTTGCCGTCCGGTGAGCGCGGAGCGGCCGGTTGCCGCGGCCGTCAGCACGCTGAACGCGATCTCGCCGAGGTTGCCACCGACCAGGATGCTCAGCGCGTGCCGTACCGACGACCACATCGCCCGGCCCTCGACCAGGGTGGCGATGATCGTTTCCAGCCGGTCGTCGGTGACCACCAGGTCGGCGGCGGCCCGGGCCGCCGGGGTGCCCCGCTGGCCGAGCGCGATGCCCACGTCGGCCAGCCGGATCGCCGGCGCGTCGTTGGCGCCGTCGCCGGTCATCGCGACGGTACGCCCGCACTTCTGCAACGCCTGGATGATCCGCACCTTGTGCGCCGGGGTGCAGCGGGCCACCACGTCGGTGTTGGCCAGCCGCTCGGCGAGGGCGTCGTCGTCGAGTTGGTCGAGTTCGGTGGCCGTGACCACCCGCTGCTCGTCGTGCTCGGTGATGGTCGAGGCGATCGCCTCGGCGGTCGCCGGGTGGTCACCGGTGATCATGATGGTGTGCACGCCGGCCTGCCGGATCCGGCGTACGGCGGGGGCGGCGCTCTCCCGGACCCCGTCGGCGAGGGCCAGGAAACCGACGAAGCTCAGGTCGCGCACCTGGTCGTCGTTGACCGTACGCTCGTCCACCCGGCACTCGGCGACGGCCAGGATGCGATGCCCGGCACCGGCCCGCTCGGCGAGCAGCCGGTGCAGTTCGGCGCGGCCGGGGTCGTCCAGCGACTCCACCCGCCCGTCGACGCGCCGGGTCGCGCACCGGGGCAGCACCGACTCCGGCGCGCCCTTGACGCTGAGCAGCAGTCCGTCGTCGTACTCGCCGACGCTGGCGTGGTAGCCGCGGGACGGTTCGAAGGGCAGCCCGCCGACCGGACGCCAGCTGCCCGCGCCGGTCTGCTCGACCACGCCCGCGGACCCGGCGCCGCGCCGGACCGCCCGGTCGGTCTGCTGGGCCAGCTCCTCCGGGTCCGTCGCCGCGGGGGTGGCCCGCAGCGCCGCCCCGAGGGTGAGCCGAAGCCGGTCGTCGAGCCGGTCCACCGGTTCGTACCGGCTGCCGTCGCCGTCACCGACCCCGGCGAGGAGCAACTGCCCCTCGGTGAGGGTGCCGGTCTTGTCGAAGCAGAGCACGTCCACCCGGCCGAGCGCCTCGATGGTGCGCGGATTGCGGACCAGTGCGCCGTGCTCGGCGAGCCGGCGGGCGGCGGCCAGCTGCGCGGCGCTGACCAGGAACGGCAGCCCTTCCGGCACGGAGGCCACGGCCAGGTTCGCGGCGGTCGCGGCGGTCTCCGCCAGCGGTACGCCCCGCAGCAGGCCGGCCCCGGCCACCGCCACCGCCGAGCTGGCCGCCAGCGGGATCGCCGCGCTGGTCAGCCGGCCGAGCCGGGCCTCCACGCCACCGGTCGGGGGCGCCTGCCGGGCCAACGCGAGGCTGCGTCCGGTCTCGGTGTCCGCGCCGGTCGCCACCACCACGGCGGTGCCGTGCCCGGCGGCGATCGTGGTCCCCTCGTAGAGCATGGAGTGCCGGTCCGCGACGGCGGCGGCGACCACCGGCTGGTCGGTCTTGGCGACCGGCAGCGACTCGCCGGTCAGCGAGGATTCGTCCGCCTCCAGCCCCACCGACTCGATCACCCGGCAGTCGGCCGGCACCGCGTCGCCCGGCTCCAACGTGACCACGTCGCCGGGCACCAGGTCGTCGGCGGCCAGCACCCGCTCCGCGCCGTCGCGCCGGACCCGGGCGGTGACCGCCGAGCGGGACAGCAGCTCGGCCAGGGAGCGTTCGGTGTTGCGCTGGTGCACCGCGCCGATCAGCGCCGACCCGCCGACCACCCCGCCCACCAGGCCGGCGTCGACCAGCGAGCCGAACGACGCGGAGAGCACCGCGCCGGCGGCCAGCACCGGGGTGAGCGGGTTGGCCAGCTCGTCCACGAACGCCCGCAGCAGGCCACCCGAGGTCGGCGCGTCCACCCCGCCGCCGGTACCCCGCTGCTGCGCGTCCGCGGTGCTCAACCCGTCCGGGCCCGTGCCGAGCCGGTCGAAGACGGTCTCGACGGGCATCAGGTGCCAGGCGGTCGCCACCGGCGCCGGGGTGTCCGCCGGCTTGGGCAGCCGGCTGGCCCGCCACACGCCGTGCCCGAAGGCCAGCGCGGCCGCGCCGTTGACCGCCAGCAGGGCCCGGTTGGGCAGTTGGGTGGGCGCGGCCGTGAACGCGCCCAGCGCACCGAGGCCGGTTCCGGCCATCGCCAGCCGGATGTTCTGCTCCGTCATCCGGCGCGCCACACCGGCCGCCTCGATCAGCAGCGCCGTCACCCGCAGGTCCTCCCCGACCAGCAGGTGCGCGCCCCACGGCGGCAGATCGTCGGGGCCGTAGACACCGAGGCCGCAGTCCGACGCGCCGAGGGCCGCCCGGTCGCCGGAGACCAGCATCACCACCGCGCCGTCGCGTTGCAGCGACCGGACCGACTCGACCAACTGGTCGCCGCCGGGCAGGACCGTGTCGGCGAAGCCGTAGCGCTGCTCGTCGTCGCCCGCGACGACCAGCCGCAATCCGGCGTGGCGGGCCGCGGCGGGCAGACCGTCGACGCCCGGCGCCGGCTCCGGCTCCACCCGCAACAGGGCGGCGAGGGTGCCCCCCTGGGCGAGGCCGAGCAACTGGCTGCCGCCCGAGCGGAGCCGGGCGCTGTCGGGAGTGTCACCCGGGTCGTCGGCGTCGAGCCGGCCCAGCGGGCCGAGCCGCCAGCCGTCCGCCTCGTGCAGGCGCTCCGGGTCCGCCGGGTCGAACAGCGCGAACGCCCGCTCGGCCACCTGCCCGGTGTCCGCGCCGGGCAGCGGGGCCAGGTCGGCCAGCACCCCGCGATCCGAGCCGAGCACGGCGGCGTCCAGCACCACCGTGTCGATCCGGTCGAGTTCGCGCAGCACCCCCCGCTCCATGGCGATCACCCCGCGCCGGGCCAGGATCCGGCCCAGCTGTGCGCCGTACCCCTCACGGCCGCTGCCCGGCGCCTTGGGGAGGCTGGAGAGCCCGAGCGCGGCGGCCCGTTTCCGCCCGGCCACCGGGGCGGCGGCCGCGGCGGCGGCGGCGCCGGCGGCCAGCATCCGGATGCTGTAGCGCTCGACCGGGCCGTCCGGCTTCGCGCGGGGCCGGTCGACGACCGGCCAGCGGGCGACGGCGTGTTCCGGGTCGCCGGTCAGCCGGGGCTCGGCCTCCTCCCAGACGGCGAGCTGGGCGCGGTCCTCGCCCCATTGCACGATCCGCTGGGCGCTGTCGAGCACGATTCCGGCCCACCCACCGGTGAGCCCCTGCACCACCGCCTCGGCCAGCGGGAAGATGAGGTCGGCCCGGGGGTCGGCGCGCAGACCCCGCCCGGCCAGCGCGTGCAGCCGAGGATGCAGGTCCACCGCGCCGAGCAGGCCGGCGACCTCGCCGGGCACCGGGGCGAAGGGCAGGATCCGGGTGGCCGCGGAGATGGTCAGACCCAGCGCGTCGGACGCGAGCGCGCCGAGCGTTCGCGGGGTACGCGGGCCCTCCTCGGGCGGGTGCGGCGGCGGCACCTCCGGGTCGGGCTCGTACGGGCAGGTGCGCTCGGCGCGGGCGATCGTCGCGATCAGGTCGCGTAGCTTCGGCTCGGGTGGTCCGAGGGCGACGACCACCCGACCGGACGGCGCGTTCACCCGGGCCCAGGAGACGCCCGGCATCTGCTCCAGCGCCGACTCCACGTGGCGGGCCAGGGCGTCGCCGCCGTCCTGGCAGACGCCGTGCACCTCGATGTGGTGCCGACCGGGCCGGGACCAGACCCGACGGCGGGTCAGCCCGGCCATCCGGGCCAGCCGGGTCGCGGTCGAGCCGACGCCCCGCGACGCCTCCTCGACCAGCCGTGGTACGCCGACCGGCGGGAGCAGCCGACCGGCGAGGCCGCGCACGGACGTCATCGAGGCGTACGGCCGGACGGGCGCCGGCCTGGCTCCCCGATTCTGCTGTCCCTGCCGTGCGCCATCTCGCCTCCCACGCGTCGCGTCCGGCGGCCTGGCTTCCCGACGTAGCGTCCGTTATGCCCCCAGAGCAGGGGAAGTTTCCGCCGCCGACGGCGCATGGACCGGATCGGCGGTGGAAATCGACGGTCTCCGCCGTCAATGGGGAGGCCGACATGAGCACACTGACCCGACATCTCAACGGGGCCCGCGAAACCGTCCAGATCTACAGCCGGCGGGTGCGTATGCCGATGCTGGGCGAGGTGGCGGTGCCGCCCGCCGACAAGGTCGCCTACTACGCGGGGCTGGGCGTGCTCGCCGCGCTCCAGATCATCGAGTGGCCGATCGCGCTGGTGATCACCGCCGGGCACCTCCTCGCCGACCAGCACTTCTCGGGCTTGGCGAAGGGGATCGGCGAGGCGTTGCAGGCCGGCTGACGAGAGGCACGTCACCCCCCGGTTGACTTCAATCCGGGTTCAGGTCGCAGGCTTGGCGAATGCTGATCGACCTGCTCCGGGCCGAACCGTCGGGTGAGCGGCGGTGACCGCCACGGCCACGCCCGCGGTGGCGGCGCCCGGGCTCTTCGCCCCCCGCCTGCGCGCGATGACGGTGGGCAGTGTCGCCCTGATCTCGTTGCTCGCCTTCGAGGCGTTGGCGGTCGGTACGGCGATGCCGACCGTGGCCCGCAGCCTCGACGGGTTCGCCCTGTACGGGCTGGCCTTCGGTGGCTCGTTCGCCGCCGGCGTCCTGGCCATGGTGCTCTCCGGCATCTGGTGCGACGCCCGGGGGCCGCGCTCGCCGATGTGGCACGGGCTGGTCTGGTTCGTGGTCGGCCTGGTCGTCGCGGGCACCGCGCCGGTGATGGGGATGCTGGTCGTCGGACGGGTGGTGCAGGGCTTCGGCTCCGGGCTGCTCTCGGTGGCGCTGTACGTGATCGTCGCCCAGGCGTACCCGGAGGAGCTGCACCGGCGGATCTTCGCCGCCTTCGCCGCCGCGTGGGTCGTACCGTCGCTGGTCGGGCCGGCGGTGGCCGGCCTGATCGTGGAGCACCTGGGCTGGCGTTGGGTGTTCCTGGCGGTGCCGGCGGTGGCCGTGCCGGCCGGGCTGCTGATCCACCCGGGCCTGCGCTCGATCGCCGGGACCGCGGTGACCGGCGTGCCGGCGGGGGCGGCGGCGCGGATCGCCTGGGCCTGCGGGGCGGGTGCCAGCGCCGCACTGCTGCACATCGGGGGTCAGCAGCGCGGCGCGAGCGCCGTGGTGGTCACCGCGGTCGCGATCGTCGGTCTGCTGCTCTGCGCGCCGCGACTGCTGCCGGCCGGGTTCCTCCGCGCGGCCCGTGGGCTGCCCACCGTCATCGGGCTGCGTGGCCTGGCGTCGGCGGCCTTCGTCGGGGCGGAGGTGGTGATCCCGCTGATGCTCTCCCGGGAACGTGGCCTGTCGCCGACCGCGGCCGGGCTGGTCCTGACCGTCGGGGCGGTGGCCTGGTCGGCGGGTTCCTGGGTGCAGGGCCGCATCCCGGCGCCGGCCTCCCGGGCCACCCTGCCCCGCGTCGGGCTGGCGTGCATCACGGCCGGCATCGGCACGTTCGCGCTCGCCGTCGCGCCCGGGGTGCCGGTCGCCGTCGGTGTGGTCGGCTGGGCCGTCGCCGGGATGGGCATGGGACTGCTCTACCCCTCGCTGTCGGTGCTCACCCTGGAACTGTCCGCCCCGGGCGAGCAGGGCCGCAACAGTTCGTCGCTTCAACTGGGCGACTCGCTCTTCGCGGCAACCGTGCTGGCGCTGACCGGCGCGGTGCTCGCCGCAGGGACGGCACCCGGCCCGGGCAGCTACCTGACGACGCTCGCGGTGGCCGCCGGCCTCGCGCTGCTCGGCGCCACGCTGGCCGGCCGGGTCGTGCCCGCCGCCCGCTGACCCCGGCTGGAGGCCGCCGCGACTGCCCGGGTGCGGTGATCCGAGCCGCGCCGCGGGCCCGGCCTGCCCACGTCCGGTGATCCGGGCGAACCGGCGCTGGGCCGCCCGCCGGGCCGGGAGGATGGGCGGGCGATGAACTTCCTGACCATCCTGCCGCTGGCCCTGGTGATGGTCGCCGGGACGCAGCTGGTCACGGCGGTGCTGCTCGCCTCGGCCGACCGGCCACGCGCCGCCTCGCTCGGGTATCTGGGCGGAGCGGGTGCGGTGGTCACCGTCGGGGTGACGGTTAGCTGGGTGGTCACCAGGGTGCTGCGCGGCCCGACCGGGGACGCGGAGGCCGACGCGAGCCGGTTCGAGCGGACCGCGAGCCGGATCGACTGGGCGGTGCTGGCGCTGCTGGTCGTGCTGGCGGTGATCGTCTACCTGCGCCGGCACGAGACCGGGCCGCCTCGGTGGATGCGGCGGCTGCGGCACGCCGGTCCGCGTGACGCCGCGCGGTACGCGGTGGTGCTCATCGCCACCTCGCCGAGCGACGACCTCACCATGGCGGCGGTCGGCGCGAGCGCCGCCCGGCACAGTCTGGCGTGGTGGCACCTGCTGCCGTTCATCCTGCTGACTCTCGTGCTGCTCGCCCTGCCGCTGCTCGTCCTGCTGCTCGCCGGCGGCCGGGCCGGTAGGGCGTTGCCCCGGATCCGGGACTGGGCCGACGAGCACGCGTGGGTGGTCAGCGAGGTCGTGATCGCGTTCTTCGCGCTGGTGACGGTGCTGGATCTGCTGCGCTGAGCCGAGCGGGCGGCGATCCGCCGCACGACCCGGTCACCTCCGGTCGGGCGACGCCGTCAGGACGGCGGGCCGGGTGCCGGCGGGAAGTCGGAGTTGGGCTTGACGAGGAGGACGAGATGAAGGTGCTGGTGACCGGGGCGGGAGGTCGCCTCGGCCGAGAGGTGCTGCCGCGGCTGATCGAGGACGGCATCGCGGTACGGGCGACGAGCCGGCGACCGCGTACCGATCCGGTGGTGGAGTGGGTGGTGACCGACCTGGCGACCGGTGCGGGGCTGACCGAGGCGGTGGCCGGGGTCGACGCCGTCCTGCACCTGGCGTCGGCCTCGGACCAGGGGCGGCGTGCGTATCAGGTCGACGTGGTGGGCACCCGGCGGCTCGTGGTGGCCGCCGGGAAGGCCGGGGTGCGGCACCTGGTCTTCATCTCCATCGTCGGGGTGGACCGGGTGCCCTTCTCCTACTACCGGCACAAGCTCGCCGCCGAGCAGGTGGTCGCGGCCGGCCCGGTGCCGTGGTCGGTGCTGCGGGCCACCCAGTTCCCGGAGTTCCTCGAAGAACTGTTGACCACGATGAGCCGGCTGGGCCCCACGATCGCGGACCGCGCGGTCCTCGCCCAGCCGGTGGACCCGGGTGAGGTGGCGGCCCGGCTCGCGGCCCGGCTGGTCGCGGGGCCGCTGCGCGGGATCGAGGAGTACGGCGGGCCGGAGGTGCTCCGCGTCGACGAGGCGGCACGCGCCTGGCGGGCCGCCCGACGTTCGCGCCGGCCGCTGCTGCCGGTGCGGGTCCCGGGGAAGCTCGGTCGCGCGCTGCGGGCCGGTGGTCTGGTCACCGAGGCGCTGCCCCGGGGCACCCGGACCTGGGCGGACCACCTGGCGGACACGTACGGGGGAACCGACCGGAGATGAGAAGAATCCCCGTTCACGTTCGGCCTAGCGTGACGGCATGTTCGCTGTCGTCACCGCTGTCATCCTTTACTGCTTCGGCTTCGTCTTCCTCTACGGCGTGATCCGGCTCGCCGTCCGGCACGGCATGGAGGACCTGGAGGTTCGCCGCGCTCAGGCGCTGCGGGCCGAGGAACTGGCCACCAACCGGGACCGCACCTTCCTGAAGGAGAACGCCTTCCTCGCCGGCAGCTGAGCCGCGCTCGGGCGCCGCACGGCCGGGCTCCGAGCCGCACGGCCGGGCTCCGAGCCGCACGGCCGGGCTCCGAGCCGCACGGTGGGTCCGGGCCGCGCGGCCGGGTCCGGGCCGCACGGCCGGGCCCGAGCCGCACGGTCGGGGCGTTCCGGCGCTTCGGGTGGGCGGTGCGGGGTCGCGGGTGCGAGGATCGCACCCGTGATGGGGACGCTGAAGACCGAACCCGCCCGGACCCGCCTCGACCTGCTCGCTCCGCCGGTCGCCGCGGCGCTCGCGGATTGGCCCGCCGACGCGCCGGTGGACGTGGATGACGTGCTGGTCGCGCCGATCGACGCCGACCTCGCCGACACCGCCGCGTTCTGCGCGGCCTACGAGGTGGGGCTGGACGCCTCGGCCAACTGCGTGGTGGTGGCCGGCAAGCGCGAGGGCGTGGTCCGCTACGCGGCCTGCGTCATCCTCGCCACCACCCGCGCCGACGTGAACGGGGTGGCCCGCCGGGCGCTCGACGTGCGCAAGGCCAGCTTCGCGCCCATGGCCGACGCGGTCGAGTTGACCGGCATGGAGTACGGCGGGATCACCCCGATCGGCCTGCCGGCGCAGTGGCCGATCCTGGTCGACGCCCGGGTGATCGCCATGCCACACGTGATCATCGGTTCGGGGGTGCGGCACAGCAAGATCGCCCTGCCCGGGCCGGCGGTGGGTGCGCTTCCCGGGGCTCAGGTGATCGAGGATCTGGCCCGCCCGGCCTGATCGGCCGGACGATCACCCCGACCCGGCCACTCGTCGACATCGATACCGTTGCACGTGAAACATCACCGATGTCGATCTCCCGGCCGGGCCGGTGGCTGGTCAGCCCGGGTGGCCGGTCAGCCCGGGTGGCCGGTCAGCCCGGGTGGCCGGTCAGCCGGCCGCGGATTCCCGGCGCTCGACCTCGGCGAACGCGGCGAGCAGGGTCGCGGTGTCCTGGGCGCCCTGGATCGCGTACTTGCCGGCGAGCACGAAGGTCGGCACGCTGCTCACCCCCAGGTCGCGGGCGGCGGCCAGATCGGCGCCCACCTCCCGGGTGCCCTCGTCGGAGTCGAGGAACCGGCGCGCGTCGGCGCCGTCCAGACCGACCTGCTCGGCGAGCGTGGCCAGGGCCTCGTGCGAGCCCATGTCGATCCCGTCGACGAAGTGCGCCCGGTAGAGCGCGTCGATCATCTCGCCGGCCCGGCCGCGCTCGGTGGCGTAGCGGACCAGTCGGTGGGCGTCGAAGGTGTTCGCGGCGATCGCCCGGTCGTAGTCGAGCTTGAGCCCCGCTCCCGCGGCCACCTGGGTCACGCGGTCGATCATCTGCCGGGCGGTGTCCGGGCCGCCGAACTTGGCGGCGAGCGCGTCGACCACCGGAACCGGCTCGGCCACCGGCGACGGGTCGAGCTGGAACGGGCGGTAGCGGACGGTCATTTGGCCGTCGTACGACTCCACCGCCTCGTCGAGCCGGCGCTTGCCGATGTAGCACCACGGGCAGACCACGTCGGCGTAGATCTCGATCTCCATGATCGGTGGCAACTCCCCGCTCAGTTGACTTGTTCCCGGACCTGGCGCTTGAGCCGGGCCAGGATGGCGGTGCCGCCGCGTACCCGCAGCGGGCTGATCGCCTGGGCCAGCCCCATCCGCTGGTAGAGGTCGTCCGGGACGGCGAGCACCTCGTCCGCGCTCGCGCCGGCCAGCCCTTCGGCGAGGATGCCGGCGAACGCCCGGGTGGTCGGCGCCTCGGGCGGGCAGTCGAAGAGCGTCTCCACCGTCTTCTCGGGCGTCACGCGGGCGCGCAGGAAGAAGGACGTCTGGCACTCCGGCACCTGCTCCATGCCCTCCCGCTCGGCCGAGCCGGGCGGCAGCGGCGGGATGACGTCGGCGTACTCCAGCAGCATCTCGAGCACCACGTCCCGGGGGGCGGCGGCGAACTCGTCGACGATCTCGGCCAACCTGGCCGGCATGGCGGACATGCGTCGAGGCTACCGCTGCTGATCACGGGCCCCCACCGGTACCGGCGAGGGCCCCGACCGCCGACTCAGACAGTCGGCGACTGCTCGCTGATCTCGCTCAACGCGGACTGCGGGTCGAGCTGCATCGCCAGGTCGCCGAGGGAGACGATGCCGACCAGCTTGCGGTCGGTGTCGCAGACCAGCACCCGCCGGATGCCGCGCTCACGCATCAACGCCGCCGCCTCGCTGGCCGTGGAGTGCTGCTCGATCATCACCACCTCGCGGGTGATGATCGAGCCGAGCGTGGTGGTGGCCGGGTCGGCCCGCTCGGCCACCGCCCGGACCACGATGTCCCGGTCGGTGAGCACCCCGGCGAGGCTGGAGCCGTCGGTCACCACCACGTCACCGATGTCGGCTTCCTTCATCACCTTGGCCGCCTCGTCCAGGGTGGTCTCCGCGGACAGGTAGACCACCTGCCTGGTCATCACGTCGCTGACCCGGTAACCGGTCATGAGAGCCTCCGAATACGCATACGCCGATCCGACTGCGGTACCCCGTGACGCGGCGGCTACACCCGGTTTCCGGACACCTCACCGGTCAGCCGGTCCAGCAGCTCGTCCACCGGCAGTTCGGTCCGCTCGCCGGTGGCGCGGTCCCGCAGCTCGACGTACCCGTCGGCGAGCCGGCGGCCCACCACGACGGCGCGCGGGATGCCGATCAGCTCCGCGTCGGTGAACTTCACCCCGGCGGAGACGTGGGTGCGGTCGTCGACCAGCACCCGCAGGCCGGCCGCCGCGAGCCGGCCGCCGAGCTCGACCGCGGCGTCCAGCTGCGGCCCCTTGCCGGCGGCCACCAGGTGTACGTCACACGGCGCGATCGCCGCCGGCCAGACCAGCCCCCGGTCGTCGTGGTGCTGCTCGGCGACCGCGGCCACCGCCCGGGACACCCCGATGCCATAGCAGCCCATGGTCGGCCGCACCGGCTTGCCCTGCGGACCGAGCACGTCCACCGCGAACGCGTCGGTGAACCGGCGGCCGAGCTGGAAGATGTGCCCGATCTCGATGCCCCGCCGGATGGTCAACTCACCGTCGGCGCAGCCCGGGCAGGGGTCACCGGCCCGCACCTCGGCGGCCTCGATGGTGCCGTCCGGGGTGAAGTCCCGGCCGCTGACCACGTTGACCGCGTGCCGCCCCGGCTCGTTCGCCCCGGTCAGCCAGGCCGAGCCGGCGGCCACCCGGGGGTCGACCAGGTAACGGATGCCGAGCTTGCCGAGGACCTGCGGGCCGATGTAGCCACGGACCAGCTCGGGCTGCTCGTCCCAGCCCTCGAAGACGGCCACCGTGGCCGGGTGCAGCGCGGCGCCGAGCCGCTTCAGGTCCACCTCGCGGTCGCCCGGCACGCCGATCACCAGCAACTCGGCCTCGTCGCTGCCCGGTCGGCGTACGGTCAGCACCACGTTCTTCAGGGTGTCCGCGGCCGTCCAGTCTTCCCGCCCGCCGAGCCGGCGGGTGTTGGCCAGCTCGACCAGGCTGGCGATGGTGGGCGTGTCCGGGGTGTCGTGCGCCTCCGCCGCCGGATGCGCGAACGGGTCGCCGGCGACCGGTGCCCGGGTGGTGACCGCCTCGGTGTTCGCCGCGTAGTCACAGGCGGTGCAGCCGACGAAGGTGTCCTCGCCGACCGGCGTGGCGGCCAGGAACTCCTCGGACGCCGATCCGCCCATCGCCCCGGACATCGCGTGCACCACCGTGTACGTCAGGCCGAGCCGGTCGAAGACCTTCTGGTACGCGGCGCGGTGCCGGTCGTACGCCGCCTGCAATCCGGTCTCGTCCAGGTCGAACGAGTAGGCGTCCTTCATCAGGAACTCCCGCCCGCGCAGCAGCCCGGCCCGGGGCCGTGCCTCGTCCCGGAACTTCGTCTGCACCTGGAACAGCGTCACCGGGAAGTCCCGGTAGGAGGTGAAGAGGTCCTTCACCAGCAGCGCGGCCAGTTCCTCGTGGGTCGGGGCGAGCAGGTGCTCGGCGCCCTTGCGGTCGGCGAGGGTGAAGATGTCGTCGCCGTACTCCGTCCACCGTCCGCTGGTCCGGTAAGGCTCCGCCGGCAGCAGCGCCGGGAAGTGCACCTCCTGGTCGCCGATCGCGGTCATCTCCTGCCGGACCACCTCGGTGATCCGGTCCAGCACCAGCTTGCCCAGCGGCAGCCAGGTGTAGCCGCCCGCGGCGGCACGGCGGATGTAGCCGGCGCGCAGCAGCAGCCGGTGGCTCGGCACCTCCGCATCCGCCGGATCCTCGCGCAGGGTCCGGAGCAGCAGGGTCGACATGCGAAGCAGCATTGGCGCAGCTTACGAGCGGTGCGGCGGGGGCGGCGACCCTATTGCGCCGCTCGTCGCCGAGACTTTCGCCGGAAATCGGCTGCCCGGGCGGCAACCCGGCGATCCCGGGGTGGCGTCTGGAAAGTCATCAACGACTACCCCAAGGATCGGCTCGTGTGGACCCGCTGCTGAGTGAGTTCGACTCGTTCGTCCGTACCCGAACGCCGGCGCTGCTGCGTTCGGCCTACCTACTGACCGGTGACCAGCACCTGGCCGAGGATCTCGTCCAGTCGGCGCTGGCCCGGACCCACCGCTCCTGGAACCGGCTGCACCACAGCGGCAACGCGGAGGCGTACACCCGCAAGACCATGTATCACCTGCAAGTGTCCTGGTGGCGACGCCGTCGGGTACCCGAGTCGATGACGGGCGACCTGCCCGAACCACGCGGAGGCGACTCGGCCCCCGACCACGCCAGCCAGACCACGCTGCGGCTGACCCTGCGGGCGGCGCTTGCCAAGCTCTCGCCGAAGCAGCGCGCCGTGTTGGTGATGCGGTTCTTCGAGGACCGCACCGAGACCGAGGCCGCCGAGATGCTCGGCGTCACCGTCGGCACCGTGAAGAGCCAGACCTCGGAGGCCCTGGCCAAGTTGCGCACCGTCGCACCCGAGCTTGCCGAGCTGTACGTCCTGGAAGGGAGTGCCCGATGAACGACCAGCGTCTCCGGCTCGACCTGGCCGACCTGGCCGACGAGGTCACCCCGGTCGACCTGCGGGACCGCGCGCTGCGGACGTCCCGCCGGATCGGCATCCAGCGCGCCGTCGCCACCTCCGCCGCCGCGTTGGTGCTGCTCGGCGCGGCCACCGGCACCGCCTTCGCGATCATGCCGAATCGAGGGGCTGACCCGCTTCCGGCGACCACCCCGTCGATCACCGCCAGCCCGTCGCCGTCGGCGTCGCCGAGCCCGTCGGTCAGCACCAGCCCGTCGGTGGCGCCTCCGGCCAGCTCGACCAGCAGCGAGCCGGCCACCGACGCCACCTTCGGCCGGCTCTTCTACGGCCCGTTCAGCCTGGGCGGGGGCGACACCGCCCACCTCTACTCGTGGACGCCCGGCGGTACCCCTGCCCGGCGACTCCAGTTGCCGGCCGGGCCCGCGCGGCTCAACGCCCTGGTCTCGCCGGACGGCCGCAAGGTCGCCTGGGTCGAGGACAACGGTTCACTCTGGACCGCCGCTCTCGACGGCTCCGGCAAGCGCAAGCTCCACGACCTGGTCGACAACATGTGCTGGTCACCCACCTGGTCGCCGGATTCGCGGCAGCTGACGGTGCGGTTGGGCGCCGAGGACGGCGGCTACGACCGGGCCGGCCTGCTGAACGTGTCGTCGGGTGCGTTCACCGAGGTCAAGGGGTTCCAGGGCTGCCATCCGCTGTGGGCGGCCGACGGCACGGTGGCCTTCGCGGACGGAGGCGACGGCACCGTCGTCGTGACCGACCGGACGGGCACCGGGCGGCGGACGATTCCCGGCCTCGACGTCAAGGGCAGCCGCTACCACTGCAACGACGTCACCAGCCTCTCTCCGGACGGCCGGCGGATCGCGCTGTTCCGGATCGACCGCAACGGCGAGAGCGGGGACGCCGCCCGCGACCTGCTGGTGAACGCCGTGCTCGACACCCGGACCGGGAAGCAGGTCACCCTGCCGCTCGGCGGTCGTGAACTGCGGCAGGTCTACTTCCAGGCGGACGGTTCGATGGTCGTCCGGGTGCGCAGCGGCGACCGCTACACCCTCCTCCTCGTCGACGAGGACGGGAAGAAGGTCGCCGAGAAGGCCGAGCCGTCGACCCTCAAGAACATGCAGATCATCGGTACGGCCGACTAGCCGGTCGGATCAACCCGGATCGCCGTAGGTCGGGTGCCCACGTCGGGCCCCGACCCGCGGCGATCCGGCCGTTCGCGGGTTGATCGACTCGATGTCGGCGACATCGGGGTATCCGAACGCGGGCGATACCGCCAGATCGCCGAAACGGAGTCGATCTCGTTCAGCGCCGCCGGGCGAACTCCACGAACGACCGCCACGCCCAGGGGTCGAAGGTCAGCACGGGCCCACCCCGGTCCTTGCTGTCCCGAACCCCGACAACCCCGGTCAGATTGTCGGCCACCTCGACACATTCGCCCTGGGTGCCGCTGCGGGTGGACTTCCGCCAGGTAGCGCCAGTCAGCTCCATGACGTCATCACTTCCTTCATCAGCTCGACCGACTGCCGTCGAGGAAGCGCCTCACTACGCACGCTCTCCCACCTCGACAGCAGGATAGCCAGATCCTCATCTTTATCGACCACGACGCCACCGAGCTGGGTCTCCAGATGACCGACCCATCCGCCGTCGCTGCCTCGGCCAAGTACGAAGGGGCCGACCAGGCCGACATGCACGCTGATTTCGATGGGGATGAGGTGGACGCTGATGTGCGGACGTTCCGCGCATCCGATCAAGTGATCGAGTTGTTGGATCATCAGCCCGCGGAAGGCCTCGTCGGCACGACGGAGAACCGATTCCTCGATCACCGCGACGAACTTGGGAGGGTCGGGCTGGACGAAGATGGACTGCCGATCCATTCGGACTGCCAGTCGGCGCTCCACCTCGTCATCACTGATCGTGTCGTCGCAGCGAATCAACGCTCGCGCATAGTTCTCGGTCTGAAGCAGGCCGGGCACCAAGCTCGGCTGGTAGCAGCGCAGCTGCTGGGCCTGTCGTTCTGCTTCGAGCCAGGGGCGGAACCAGCTTGGCTGGCCGTCGCGTTCCGCCAGCTTGAGCAGGGAGGTCAGCAGGCCGCCCGTGCCGAGCACCTCGTCGGCGCGCTTGAGGAAGAACCGGTCGAGCGGCCGTTGGCCCAGCTCGACGGCGGACACCTGGGAGCCCGAGAAGTGGACCAGTTTCCCGAACTCCTCCTGGCTCAGGTCGGCGTTCAGTCGCAGCCGCCGTAGTTGCGCCCGGACCAGCTCGGCCATCGGCTCACCTTCCACATCTCCTCCACGACTTCACCGGATCTCCCGGGCGGATCCCGCCCGGTGGACCGCTCGCCCCGCCACCACCACGACCCCCGTCGATCACTTCCGACAGTAGTCACCTGGCTAGCAGAGTGTCACGCAGCGAATCCGCCCCGATCCAGCCCGGACGGGGTTGGTTCGCTCCGGGGCCGTCCCGGTTCCCCCGTACCGGGGCGGCCCCCTCCGTAACCCGCTGAGGAGGTCGATGTGGCCGGACCGCCGCGCCAGCTTCCGGTGCCCCGTCTCGGGCCGTACGCCGATCGGCCCCGGGCGTATCCGCCGGACCACCCGCCGCACCTGCCGATCCGACCGCTCTGGCTGTGCCGCGCGTGCGGTCTGCCGTGGCCCTGCGCGCAGGCCCGGCTGCTGCTCAAGGTCGAGTACGACGGCCGCTACCTCGACCTGGCCGTCTACCTCTCCGGGCTCTATCACGAGGCGAGTCACGACCTGTTCCGGCTGAACCCGGACGACGGCCCGACGCCCCGCGATCTCTTCGACCGCTTCGTCGCCTGGGGGCCGTACCGGCGGCCGATGGTCGAACCACCACGCGGCGACCGCTGAATCGAGTAATCCCAGACGTCTGCGAGCGCCCGGATGGTTGCCGTCCCAGGCCGGAAAAGATTGTCGGAAAACAGCGTTGAACAGCGGCAACTGAGATCCACAGGGGACGCGTCTTGGGGGGCGTCGGAACGAGATCCGCTCCCGGAGGCCACCCCCATGGACAGCATCCTCACCCCCCGTACCGTCTTCACCTCGGCGCTGCGGCGGGCGCTGCGGCCCCGCGCGCTGATGGGCGCCGCGGCGCTGGTGCTGCTGCCTCTCGCGGCGGCCGGCTGCGCCACGCCGGCCACCACGGTCGGCGCCGCCGCGCGGCCGGCCGGCACTCCCGCCAGCACCGAGCCGGTCGCCGTGGCCCGGGTCGCCGACGACGGCGGGACCGGCGGGTCCGCGCCGCGGTCCGGCGACGTCCGGCGGAGCGCCCCGGCCGGCACCGGCAGCAACCTGAGCTGGCCGCAGCTCACCTGGTACTCCGAGCGGGAGTACGGCGGGACGAGCGACGCGCCGGCCCGAGTCTGGCGCAGCACCCCGGCGGGCCGTTGGGAGCTCGTCCGGGAGGGTCGCCCCGCCGACCCGAAGGCCGAGGGCAAGGTGGTCGCATCCCCGGACGGCCGGCGGATGGCCTGGCGCTCGGCGAACCCGAACCAGCTGATGATCAGCGCCTTCGAGGGCGGTCCGGTCACGACGGTGCCGGCGCCGGGCGACCGGGGCTGCGAACCGCGCTGGCTGGACAACCTCACCGTGACCTACACCGAGGGCGCGCTGGGCGACTGGACGGTGGTCGGCGTCCGCCCGGACGGCAAGGGGCGTCGGGTGCTCGCCACCCAGGAGTCGAAGTGCCCGTTCGTCGGGGACGGCGTGGTGGCCTTCGTCCAGGAACGCGCCCTGCGCATCGCCGAGGGCGGTGGCAGCTCCTTCCACTTCGTGAAGCCCCGCATCCCCGCCGATCTCAGGATCCACAGCGTGGCCGGCTTCTCCCCGGACGGCCGGGACGTCGTCATCAGCACTCACGTGCCGAACGCGGGCGAGTGTGGCTGCACCTGGCGGATCCGCAACTTCCGAGTGCAGGTCGGCACGGGCGTCGCCACCGAGTTGACGCCGCTCGACCCGGCGTGGCGCGGGGAGACCGGTCGCGGCCAGGCCGAGCAGGTTCACTTCCTCCCGGGCGGCACCATGATCGCCCAGATCAACACCGCCACCCTCGGTGACGACGCGCCCGCCTACCGGCTGGTCCGCTACGCCGCGGACGGTCGGGTGCTGGGCAGCCTTCCGGTGCCGGCCGGTACCCCGTGGGGTCAGCTGCTCGGCTGACGCGGGAGCTGCGCGGGCGAACGGGCCACACCGACGGGGGGTGGCCCGTTCGCCCGCGCCTCGATCCGGCTCGATGACCTCTGCCACGTCGCCCAGTAGCGGGACCCACCGGCCCGGCCGGCGGTGCAAAACTTGTCGCCGCAGGCAACGAGAGCGAGGGGGCGCGGTGCGCTGGCGCAGCTTTGTGGCGGTGGGGGACAGCTTCACCGAGGGGATGGACGACCCCTACCCGAACGGCACCTACCGCGGGTGGGCCGACCTGGTCGCCACCCGGCTGGCCGCCGAGGCCGGTCCGGAGTTCCAGTACGCGAACCTGGCCATCCGTGGCCGGCTCTTCCCGAACGTCGTCGCCACCCAGGTGCCCGAGGCGGTCGCGATGAAGCCCGACCTGATCAGCTTCGCGGCCGGCGGCAACGACGTGCTGCGCCGCACCTTCGACCCGGACGCGCTGGTCGCCCGCTTCGACGACGTGGTCCGCGAACTCCGCTCCGGTGGCGCCGACGTGATCCTGTTCCGGTTCGCCGACGTGATGGCCCGGCTCCCCGGCCAGCGCCTGGTCGCGCCCCGGGTGCAGCTGCTCAACCAGGCGGTCGGCGAGACCGCCGAGCGGCACGGCGGCATCCTGGTCGACCTCTACGCCGACGACACCTACCTCAACCCGATGCTGTGGAGCACCGACCGGCTGCACCTCTCCCCGGCCGGGCACCGCCGGGTCGCCGGCCAGGTGCTGACCGCGCTCGGGGTGGGTTGCGACGAGGAGTGGCTGATGGTGCCGCCGCATCCGGCGCCGACGCCGTGGCTGGCCGCCCGCGCGGCCGACGCGCGGTGGGTCGGCCAGCACCTGGCGCCGTGGATCAAGCGTCGGGTGACCGGCCGCTCGTCCGGCGACACCGTCACCGCCAAGCGCCCGGTGCTCGGCCCGTTCACCGACTGACCGTTCGCCCGGCGCCGGCCGCCGCCGTGCGGTCGGCCACATTGTGGGCCCTGACCTCGGATGCCGGGTTCCCGGCGTCCCATCGGGCGTACCTTGGGGATCATGTCTGTGCCGAGTGATCCGGATCCCCGCCTTCGGGCCTACGCGGATCCCCAGCGGCTGGTCACCACCGAGTGGCTGGCCGAGCACCTGGGCGACGAGGGCCTCGTCGTCATCGAGTCCGACGAGGACGTTCTGCTCTACGACACCGGCCACATCCCGGGCGCGGTCAAGGTCGACTGGCACCTGGAGCTGAACGACCAGGTGACCCGGGACTACCTCGACGCCAAGAGCTTCGCCGACCTCTGCGCCGCCAAGGGCATCGGTCGCAACGACACGGTGGTCTTCTACGGCGACAACTTCAACTGGTGGGCCGCGTACGCGCTCTGGGTCTTCACCCTCTTCGGCCACCAGGACCTCCGGCTGCTGGACGGCGGTCGGCAGAAGTGGATCGCTGAGGGACGGGAGTTGACCCGGGAGAAGGTGTCCCGGCCGCGCGCCGAGTATCCCGTCCCGCAGCGGGACGACGCGCCGATCCGGGCGTACCGCGAGCAGGTGATGGCGCACGTCGCGGCCGGCCGGCCGCTGGTCGACGTCCGTTCGCTGGGCGAGTACACCGGCGAGATGCTGCACATGCCGGACTACCCGCAGGAGGGCGCGCTGCGCGGCGGCCACATTCCCGGCGCGGTCAGCAAGCCGTGGAAGTCCGCAGCCAACGACGACGGCACGTTCAAGTCGCCGGACGAGCTGCGGGCGATCTACGCCGACCAGCTCGGGTTGAGCCCGGACGACGACATCGTGGCGTACTGCCGGATCGGCGAGCGGTCCAGCCACACCTGGTTCGTGCTGCGGCACCTGCTCGGCTACCCCCAGGTGCGCAACTACGACGGCTCGTGGACCGAGTGGGGCAACCTGGTCCGGGCTCCCGTCGTCAAGGGCGACCAGCCCGGCGGGCTGAACAGCTGACCGTCGCCGGACCCGCGTGCGGCCGAGGGCCGTCGCGCGGGTCCGGCGCTTCGGCGGTACGGCGCGCGCCGGCTCCCGGCCGGAACGCGCGGCGGAATGCCGGTCGCGCGCTGGCCGGGCTCAGCCGGCGGCGAGCGAGACCTCGCCGTGCAGGTCCCGCACCACGCCGGTGACCGCGCCGGTCGACGGCTGCCAGCGCAGCAGGCCGCCCGGGTCGTGGCGGAGCAGCAAGGCACCGTCCCGGTCCCAGCCGAGTACCTCGCAGCAGGCCTTCCAGCGGTCCCGGCCCAGGTCGAGCAGGCGGGTGACCACTCCGGTCTCGGCGTTCAGCACCGCAACCCCCTCTAGCCCACTCATGCTGCCGGTGGTGAGCCAGCCGGCCCGGGCCACCTGGTCGCCGCGCTGCCAGCCCCGCCCGTAGAACTCGTCGACCCGGTTGCCGCTGGGCAGCGCGCGGAAGTCCAGCGGCCAGGAGCTTCGGTCCGTGCCCGCGGCGCTCTGCGTGTATCTGCCCAGCGTGAGGCTCTCCGGGGCGCCGCCCAGCGTCAACACGGTGTCCGTCCGGACGCTCGGGTCGGGGCTGATCACGTCCCAGGGGGACACCGACACCTCCCGGGCGGCACCCGTGCCCCGGTCCACCTCGTACGTGGTGTCGTTGTCGCCGACGAACAGCCGGTCGCCGGACCAGAGGACGTGCTCCAGGTAGCCCTTGAGCGGATAGTGGCGGACCGTCGCGGTGGTCAGGTCGACCACGATCACCTCGTCGGTCTGGGCGAAGGCGGCCGTCCGCCCGTCCGGCGACAGGCTGCTGCTCTTCAGCGGGACGGCGGCGTTGCCGTCGGCGTCGCGGGTCTTGGCCGGGGTGACCACGTCGAGATCCCGGACGAGACCGTCGTCGCCGAGCACCCGGATCCGTCCCTCGACGCCGGTTCCCGGATCGACCGGCTGGTACAGCGCCAGCGCCTGGCGGACCGGGCGGGCGGAGAGCGACGCGCTCACCGGGTCGCCGAGGCGAGCGAGCGGGTCACCGGGATACGTCAGTTGCTCCGGCGGTCGCTGCACCGGTGCGGCGCTCGGGACCGGGCTCGCGGTCGGCGTGGCCGGTGTGATCGGCGACGGCCGGTCGGCGGGGCGCAGGGCAACGGCCGTACCGCCGGTCAGCAGGACGACCGCGACGGCGGCGGCACCGGCGGCACGGCGGTTACGCCGGGTGCGGCGGGCCCGCTCCCAGCCGGCGGACGCGGGGTGCGTCGGCCGGATGTCCTCGGTGGCCACGGCCAGCAGTCGGGCCAGGTCCTCTTCCTTCACGGGTTCACCTCCATGCCGCTCGGCCGGCCGTCCTCGCGGCCCAGCTCAGGGGCCACCTCGCGGAGCCGGCGCAGCGCCGCGTGACACTGGCTCTTCACGGTGCCGACGGTGACGCCGAGCACCTCGGCGGTCGCCGTCTCGGTCAGGTCCTCGAAGTAGCGCAGCACCACAACCGCCCGCTGGCGGGGCGGGAGCTGCCCGAGGGCGTCGTGCAGGGCGAGCCGGAGCAGCCCGTCCCGGTCGTGGGCGGCCTGCTCCGGCGGGTATCCGCCGAGCCATTCCCGCCGGCGGCGACGCCACCAGGAGACGGCGTCCCGGTAGAGGATGGCCCGCACGTACGCGGCCGGGTCGCCGTCACGGACCGCGGGCCAGCGCAGCGCCAACTTCAGCAGGGCGTCCTGGAGAAGATCCTCGGCCTGGTGCCGGTTGCCGCAGATCAGGTAGGCCGCACGCAGCAGCCGGTGCTGGTGGTTCTCCACGAAGGCGACGTAGCCGTCGCGCCCGTCGTTCGCCGCCGGTCCCATCCGCCCCCTCCCCGGCCGTCGCGTTCCGTGTCACCCGACAGACGCACGGGGAGCGGCAAAAGGTTGGGTCAGTTCTCCGGCAGCCCGGTCAGGTAACGCTGGAGGGTCGGCGCGACCCAGCCGACCAGCTCCTCCGGTGCCATCTCCACCATCGGCGGCAGCTGGACGATGTAGCGCGTGAAGGCCAGCCCGAGGATCTGACTGGCCACCAGGCCGGCTCGCCGGCCGGTGGTCGCCGGGTCGGTGCCGAAGCCGGCCACCGCGGCGCTGAGCTGGCTGGCGAAGATGCCCCGCATCCGCTCGGCCGCGCCCGGGTTGGTGCTCGCCGTACGGAGCAGGGCGGCCAGCGTCTCGTCGCCCTCCCACCGGGCGAGGAAGTGCCGGATCAGCACCTCGCCGAGCTGCCCGGGCGGGACGTGGGTCAGGTCGGGCAGCCGTAGGTCGAACTCGGCCGCCGCCGCGAACAGCCCCTCCTTGCTGCCGTAGTAGCGCATCACCATCGACGGGTCGATCCGAGCGTCGGCGGCGATGGCGCGAATGGTGGCGCGCTCGTAGCCGTCGGAGGCGAACCGTTCCCGGGCGGCGCGCAGGATCGCCGCGCGGGTGACGTCCGAGCGGCGGGGCCGGGGCGCGTCGGTGGGGGCGACGGTCATGTCCACGACCGTAGGCCAACAACTGTTGACACACCAACACCCGGCGGCCAAACTTGCCAACAAGTGTTTGCCAACACACGTTGGCAATCCCTTCCCGGAGGTGGCGATGCTGCCCGCGAAGACCGACGTTCTGGTGGTGGGAGGCGGCCCGACCGGCCTCGCCACCGCGCTCACCCTGGCCCGACGCGGGGTCGAGGTGACCGTGCTCGACCAGATCGACCACCCGCCGGTGACCTCCCGGGCGGCCGTCGTGCACGCGTACACCCTGGAGGTGCTGGACCGGATCGACGCCGCTGCGCCGCTCGTCGCCCAGGGCCTGCGGGCGCCGCGGTTCACCGTGCGCGACCGCGACCGGGTGCTGCTCGCGGTGCCGTTCGACCGGTTGCCGTCCCGCTTCCCCTACGCGCTGCTGGTCTCCCAGTCGGTCACCGAGGCGGTGCTCGCCGAGCGGTTGGCCGAGCACGGGGTGCGGGTGCGGCGGCCGTGCCGGCTGACCGGTCTGACCCGGACCGACGACGGGGTGCTCGCTGAGGTCGACGGGGCCCCGCTGCGCGCCCGGTACGTGGTCGGCGCGGACGGCATGCACAGCACCGTCCGGCAGGCCGCCGGCATCGGCTTCACCGGTCCCACCGACGAGGAGTCCTACGTGCTCGCCGACGTCCGGGTCCGCAGCACCCTGCCCCGCGAGGAGGTGTCGCTATTCCTCGCCCGCTCCGGGCCGCTGGTCTGGGCGTCCCTCCCGGACGGGGTGGTCCGGCTGGTCGCCGCCGTGCCGGCGGCCCCCGCCGAGCCGGACCGGGCCTACCTCCAGGCGCTGCTCGATGAACGCGGACCCGCGCAGCGACCCGACCAGGTGACCGAGGTGCTCTGGGGATCCCGGTTCCGGGTGCACCACCGGCTCGCCGACACGTTCCGGGCCGGGCCGGTGCTGCTGGCCGGAGACGCCGGGCACGTGCACAGCCCGGCCGGCGGGCAGGGCATGAACCTCGGCATCTGCGACGCGGTGGCCCTCGGCACCGCCCTCTCCGACGTGCTCGCCGGCGGCCCGGAGACGCTGCTCGACGAGTACACCGCGCGGCAGCGCCCGATGGCCGAGGACGTGCTGAGCTTCGCCGCCGGGCTGACCCGGCTGGCCACCCTGCCGCCCGCCGGCCGGCCGGTGCGGGACGCGCTGCTGCGGCTGCTCGGCGCCCTGCCGCAGGTCAGGCAACGGATCGCGCTGCGCCTCTCCGGGCTGTCCCACCGGGAGCGCGCGCCGGGCTAGGCTCCGCCCGTGGAGCAGGTCTGGCGGGACTGGGGCGGCGTCCTGCTCGCCGTGCTGGCCGGGCTGCCCCTGCTGGCCCTGGTCACCGCCGGGCTCGCCCGGCGTCGGGACGTGCCGGCCGGGCAGGCGTGGCGACGCAGCGTCGCGGAGGTGGGCGCGGTCGCCGGCACCCTGCCCTGGGTGTGGATGATCCTCACCCCGCGCGACGCGCCCCGCCAGGTCGACCCGGTGCCGCTGCGCGACCTGGCCGACCTGCTCACCGGCCCACCGGTGACCGCGGTGGTGCAGGTCGTCGGCAACCTGCTGGTCTTCGCGGCGCTGGGCTTCTTCGCCCCGGTACGCCTCGCCGCGCTGGCCGGCGTCGGTCGGCTCTTCCTGCTCGGCGCGGTCGGCTCGGTGCTGGTCGAGACCCTCCAGTACGCGCTGGATCTCGGCCGGGTCTCCTCGGCGGACGACGTGCTGCTCAACGCGACGGGCGCGGCGCTGGCCGGGCTGCTGTCCCGGGGCTGGTGGGCGCGGCCGGCGGCGGCACCGGCGGAGCCGGCCGCAGTGCCCACCACGCGGCGAGGGTGACCAGCGCGAACGTGCCGGCCGCGCCCACCGCCACCGGCGCCGTCCCGTACGCCGCCCCGACCAGGCCGGCGAGCGCCGCGCCGACCGGCGCGGTGAGCAGCCCGACCATCCGCTGGGCGGCGCCCACCCGACCGAGCAGCCCGGCCGGCACGCGCCGCTGCCCGTACGACGCAAAGACGCTGTTCCACGAGGCGGTGCCGGCGGCGAAGACGGCCAGCGCGAGCCCGCCCGGCACCGGGTGCCGGGCCAGCGCGAACCCGGCCAGCGCGACGGTCTGCACGGCGAGCACCGCGCGCAGCGCCGGCACCGTGCCGAGCCGGGCGGCGAGTCGCCCCGAGCCGAGCGCCCCGGCCACCCCGCCGACGATGGCCGCCGCGGCGAAGAGCCCGTACCCGGCCGGCGGCACCCGCAGCACGTCCAGCGCGTAGAGCACCAGCACGGCCAGCAGCCCGCTTATCGCCAGGTTGCTCGCCGCGGTGAGCAGGGTGAACCGCCACAGGGTCCGGTCCCCGCGCAGCCACCGCACCCCCTCGCCGATCTCGGCCCGCACCGAGCCCCGCGGTGTGGGCTTCGCGTCGCCGAGCGGACGGGCCGGGGTGAGGGCGAGCACGAGGAGGGCGGCCACCGCGAACGTGACCGCGTCGATGGTGAAGGGCAGCGCCGGGGCGGCGGTGAAGAGCAGGCCGGCGGCGGGCGCGCCGAGGAAGCCGCCGGCCACCGCGGCGCCCGCCTGGAGCCGGCCGTTCGCCCGGGGCAGCGCGGCCGGCGGCACCAGCGCGGGGAGCAGCGCGAAGGAGGCGGCGTCGAAGAGGGTGCCCAGCGTGGCGAGCAGGAACGCGGCCAGCAGCAACGCCGCGACGCCGGCCCGGTCTAGGGCGACCGCGACGGCCAGCGCGCCGACCACGGCGGCGCGTACCCCGTCCACCAGGGCCATCGTCCGCCGGCGGTCCCAGCGGTCCGCGTACACGCCGCCGAGCAGGCCGAAGAGCAGCGGCGGCAACTGGCCGGCCACGGTGACCGCCGCGATGACCCGGGGGTCGCGGGTCAGCGTCGCGGCCAGCAGGGCCAGCGCCGGCGTCCGCAGCGCGTCACCGAACCGGGACGAGACGGCGGCGGACCAGAGCAGGTGGTAGTCACGCCCGAGTCGGGATGCGGTCATGCCGGCGATCTTGGGGGGTCGAGCGGGTCGAGGGTCAAGCCGGCCGGCATCGCCCGGTCGCCCGCTCCTCAGGTGTGACCAACCGCCCGGTAACCAAGCCTCCACCTCGCGCTGGGCGCGGTCTAGGCTTGCCCGGTGACGGTGGAGCAGCAGGCGCGCGGCGGCGCGGCGAGCGCGGGGCGGCGCCGGTCCCGCAAGGACGAGATCCTGGAGATCGCGGTCGGTCTCTTCGCCGCCCGGGGCTACCACGGCGTCTCGATGGACGACATCGGCGCGGCCGCCGGGGTCACCGGTCCGGCCCTCTACCACCACTTCGCCGGCAAGGAGGCGATGCTGGTCGCCGCGCTGATCCCGGTGAGCGAGGGGCTGCTCGCCGGCGGCCGGGAACGCGCGGCCGGCCGCCCCGACGATCCGCGCGGCGTGCTGGAGTCGCTGATCGACTACCACGTCGACTTCGCGCTGGCCAACCCCGCGGTGATCGCCCTGCACCTGCACGAGCTGGACCGCCTTCCCGACGAGCCGCGCCGCCGGATCCGGCGCCTGCAGCGGCTCTACGTCGAGGAGTGGGTGACGGTGCTGACCGCCCTGCACCCGGGCATGCCGGACGGCGAGGCCCGGGTGTTGGCGCACGCGGCCTTCGGCCTGATGAACTCGACCCCGTTCCTCGGCGGTGAGGTGGACCGGCGACGCCGGGCCGAGCTGCTGCGCGGCGCGACCCTCGCCGCCCTCCTGGCCTGACACCCCGGGCCGACCTCGCTGACCGACCCCGATGGCGACTTCTGACTGGCCGGGGTGGCATGGTTCCCTGACAACCGTCCCGACATCTGGACGCTGGGGAGGAAACATGATCGAGTCGCTGCTGGTCGCCAACCGGGGCGAGATCGCCCGCCGGATCATCCGTACCGCCAAGCGGCTCGGCGTACGCGCGATCGCGGTGCACTCGGAGGCGGACGCCGGTCTGCCCTTCGTCACCGAGGCCGACGAGGCCGTCTGCGTCGGCCCGGCCAACCCCGCGCAGAGCTACCGCAACACCGAGGCGATCCTCGCGGCCGCCAGGTCCACCGGCGCGCAGGCGATCCACCCCGGCTACGGATTCCTCTCGGAGAACGCCGACTTCGCCCGTACCGTCGAGGCCAGCGGGCTGATCTGGGTCGGGCCCGGCGCGGACGCGATCACCGCGATGGGCGACAAGATCAATGCTCGGAACCTGATGGCGGCGGCCGGCGTCCCGGTCGCGCCCGGCACCACCGAACCGGCGGCCGACCTGAACGCCGCCGTCGCGGCGGCGGCCGAGATCGGCTACCCGGTGATGGTCAAGGCCGCGGCCGGTGGCGGCGGCATGGGCATGGGCGTGGCCGTCGACGAGGCCGCGCTGCGCACCGAGTACGACAAGGTGCGCGCGTTCGCCGAGCGGATGTTCGGCGACGGCTCGGTGCTGCTCGAGCGGTACTTCCCCCGGGTACGCCACGTCGAGGTGCAGATCCTCGGTCTGGCCGACGGTCGGGTGGTGGCGCTCGGCGAGCGGGAGTGCTCGGTGCAGCGGCGCAACCAGAAGCTGGTCGAGGAGTCGCCGTCGCCGGCCGTCTCGCCCGAGCTGCGCGCGCGGTTCCTCGCCGCGGCGGTGCGGGCCGGCGAGGCGGTCGGCTACCGCAACGCCGGCACGGTGGAGTGCCTGTTGGTCCCGCGTGAGCGGGACTCCAAGGGGGAGGGTTCCGGTTCCGAGGAGTTCTTCTTCCTGGAGATGAACACCCGCCTCCAGGTGGAGCACCCGGTGACCGAGCTGGTCTACGGCCTGGACCTGGTCGAGGAGCAGCTGCGGGTGGCCGGTGGGCTCGCCCCGACGTTCGACCCGGACCGGCTCGCCCCGCGCGGGCACGCCATCGAGCTGCGGATCAACGCCGAGGACCCGAAGCGTTTCCTGCCCGGCCCGGGCGCGATCACCACGTGGGCCGAGCCGACCGGCGAGGGCGTTCGGGTCGACTCCGGCTACGTCGCCGGCAACACCGTCACCCCGTTCTACGACAGCCTGCTGGCGAAGCTGATCGTCAGCGGCGCGGATCGGGCCGAGGCGATCGAGCGGGCCCGCGCCGCCGTGGCCGCCTTCGAGGTGGCCGGCCCGAAGTGCAACCTGCCGTTCTTCGCCGAGCTGTTGGAGAACGACGAGTTCGTCTCCGGCGACTACGACACCGGCATCGTCTCCCGGATGCGCTGACCCGCCCCCCTGCGCCGCTGATCATGAAGTTGTTGCCCACCACCTCGGCGTGTCGCGGCAACAACTTCATGATCAGCCCGGCTGGATGCGGATTTTTCGGCGCGGGTGGGAGGCTTGAGGGACCAGGAACCAGCACGCGTCACAGTGAGGTGACCATCGCATGAGCCAGCTGCCAACTTCCGTGTCGATCCGCGAGGTCGGGCCGCGCGACGGGCTCCAGAACGAGGAGCCGATCCCGACCGACGCCAAGGTGCGCCTGCTCGACGCGCTCTCCGGCACCGGCGTCAAGCGGATCGAGGCGGTGTCGTTCGTGCACCCGAAGGCGATCCCGCAGATGGCCGACGCGGACGAGGTGTGGCAGCGGGCCCGCAAGGCCGACGGGGTGCGCTACTCGGCGTTGGTGCCGAACACCCGCGGCGCGCAGCGCGCCCTTGCCGCCGGGTTCACCGAGATCGAGGTGGTCGTCTCGGCCAGCGACACGCACAACCGGCGCAACGTCAACCGCTCGACCGACCAGTCGCTCGACGACATCGCCGAGCTGATCGACCTGCTGCACGGCGCGGGGGCGCAGGCCGAGGTGATCGTGGCGACCAGCTTCGGCTGCCCCTACGAGGGGGACATCGACCCGCAGCGGGTCGCCGGGATCGTCGACCGGGTGGTCTCCGACGGTGCGGACCGGGTGGCGTTCGGCGACACCACCGGCATGGGCACCCCGCGCCGGGTCCGCGACCTGCTGACCGCGGTACGCGACCGCAACGCGCACGTTCCGGTGCTGCTGCACTTCCACAACACCCGGGGCACCGCGCTGGCCAACCTGCTCACCGCGCTGGAGCTGGGAGTCACCGAGTTCGACGCCAGCGTCGGCGGTCTCGGCGGCTGCCCGTACGCGCCGGGGGCGAGCGGCAACCTGGCCACCGAGGAGGCGGTGCACATGCTGCACGACATGGGCATCGACACCGGCATCGACCTGGACGCCCTGATCGAGGCCGCCGAGCTGGCCGAGCGGCTGATCGGCGGGAAGCTCCCCTCCGGCGTGCTGCGGGCCGGCCCGCGTACCCGGTTGACGCCGATGCCGGCCTGACCGGTCGGGCACGCAGCGGAGGGGCCGGCGGTCGCGCCGCCCCTCCGTCGTACCCGGTCGGTCAGCCGATCGGGGCCAGCGTGGCCGGGGCCGGCCAGCTGTCCCGGAAGATCTCCGACCCGGTGCGGTCCGCGGCGCGCTCGCCGGCGCTGCGGGTGCCGGCGAAGAGGTTGCTCACCCGGTTCGCCTCGGTGGTGCTCGGGTAGGGGTTGGTGCAGCTGGTGCCGGCGCTGCCGCCGGACATCAGGATCGCGCAGTTGCCGTTGTAGTTGTCCGGCAGGCCGAGGATGTGCCCGATCTCGTGGGTCATGATCCGCAGCGGGCTGTACTGCGAGGCCTGCTGGGTGTCAATGTAGACCCGGCCGTTGCCGAGGCTGGTCCGCACGGCGTACGAGCCGCCGCCGGTGATCTGGTAGATCCGCAGGTTGGAGCCGCAGTTCGCCGAGAGCGTCAGGTTCGAGGTGGCGTTGTTCCAGATGGAGGCGGCCTGGTTGGCGATGCTGGCGTAGCTCGGCGCCTGGCTGGTGTTGTAGCAGATGGTCATGGCCGCGGACGCGGGTGACGGGTTGGCCACCGTCACGCCGAGGGTGGCGACTGCCGTCGCGACCAACGCGCCTGCGATCCGGCCGATGCGTGAGGTCATTGCGGGCTCCAATCCGGAAGGGGTGTCAGGAGCCTAGACATATACATCCATCAATTTCAATATTTGGTTCGCGTTCGCCGTCGTGCGGTGCGGCGGCGTCCGGGTGGCCGGGCGTCCTCGCGATGCGATAGCCTAACGATCGTTCAGGTCGCAACAGGCGAGGGAGTCGGCGTGACGCTCGACGGTGAGGCACTGGAGCAGCTGCGCAAGCGGGCCCAGGCCGGCGGGGCGGACAAGTATCACGCGGCCAACGCCGCCAAGGGCAAGCTCTTCGCCCGGGAACGGGTCGCGCTCCTGGTCGACGAGGGCAGCTTCGTCGAGGACGGCCTCTACGCCAACGCAATGGCCGACGGCCTGCCCGCCGACGGCGTGGTCACCGGCACCGCCACCATCGACGGGCGGCAGGTCTGCCTGATGGCGAACGACTCCACGGTCAAGGCCGGCAGCTGGGGCGCGCGCACCGTAGAGAAGATCATCCGGATCATCGAGCGGGCCTACTCCACCAGCGTGCCGATGGTCTACCTGGTCGACTCGGCCGGCGCCCGGATCACCGACCAGGTCGAGCTCTTCCCCGGCCGGCGCGGCGCCGGAAAGATCTTCTGGAACCAGGTCCGCGCCTCCGGCTCCATCCCGCAGGTCTGCGCGCTCTTCGGGCCGAGCGCGGCCGGCGGGGCCTACATCCCGGCGTTCTGCGACGTGGTCGCCATGGTCGACGGCAACGCGAGCATGTACCTCGGCTCGGACCGGATGGTCGAGATGGTCACCGGCGAGAAGACCACCCTGGAGGCGATGGGCGGCGCCAAGGTGCACTGCGCCGAGTCCGGCGTCGGGCACTTCCTCTGCAAGACCGAGGCCGAGGCGCTCGACGTGGTGAAGCGCTACCTGTCCTACCTGCCGGCGAACTGGACCCAGGCGCCGCCGGTGGCCGAGGCGCAGCCCGCGCCGGCGAAGGCCGACCTGGCCGCGCTGGTGCCGGCGAGCGAGCGGCAGGCGTTCGACATGCGCCGCTACGTCAAGGGTCTGCTCGACGAGGACAGCTTCTTTGAGATCCAGGCGCTCTGGGCCAAGGAGCTGACCATCGGCTTCGGCCGGCTCGACGGCCAGGTCGTCGGCGTGGTCGGCAACAACTCGATGTTCAAGGGCGGCGTGCTCTTCGTCGACTCGGCCGACAAGGCCACCCGGTTCGTGCAGCTCTGCGACGCGTTCAACGTGCCGCTGCTCTTCCTCTCCGACGTGCCCGGCTTCATGGTGGGCAGCGCGGTCGAGAAGCAGGGCATCATCCGCCACGGCGCCAAGATGATCACTGCGATCTCCGAGGCCACCGTGCCGAAGATCTGCGTGGTGGTCCGCAAGGCGTACGGCGCGGGCCTCTACGCGATGGCCGGCCCCGGCTTCGAGCCCGACGCCACCATCGCGCTGCCCACCGCCAAGATCGCCGTGATGGGTGCCGAGGCGGCGGTGAACGCGGTCTACGCCAACAAGATCGCCGCGATCGAGGACGAGGCGGAGCGCGCCGCGTTCGTCGCCGCGAAGCGCGCGGAGTACGAGCAGGACATCGACATCGTCCGGCTCGCCAGCGAGCTGGTGATCGACGCGATCGTCGAGCCGCACGAGCTGCGGGCCGAACTGGTCCGCCGGTTCACGGCGGCGCAGGGCAAGGAACGGCACTTCTCCCGGCGCCGGCACGGCGTCACCCCGGTCTGACCGACCCGACCCACTCCCGGCCGGCGTCACGAGCGCCCGGCGGGCCCGTCCTACAGGAGGAACCCATGGACTTCCGGCTCACCGAGGAGCAAGAGGCGCTGCGGGAGAGCGTGCGGGACTTCGCCCGCGAGGTGGTCGCACCGGTCATCGCCGAGCACTACGAGAAGCACACCTTCCCGTACGAGGTGATCCGGCAGATGGGCAAGATGGGCCTCTTCGGGCTCCCCTTCCCCGAGGAGCACGGCGGCATGGGCGGCGACTACTTCGCGCTCTGCCTGGCCCTGGAGGAGCTGGCCCGGGTCGACTCCAGCGTGGCCATCACCCTGGAGGCCGCGGTCTCCCTGGGCGCCATGCCGATCTACCGCTTCGGCAACGACGAGCAGAAGGCGCAGTGGCTGCCGAAGCTGCTCAGCGGCGAGGCCCTCGCGGGCTTCGGGCTGACCGAGCCGGGCACCGGCTCCGACGCGGGCGGCACCCAGACCCGGGCGGTCCTGGACGAGGCGACGAACGAGTGGGTGATCAACGGCTCGAAGGCGTTCATCACCAACTCGGGCACCGACATCACCACGCTGGTCACGGTGACCGCGGTGACCGGGGTACGCGAGGACGGCTCGAAGGAGCTCTCCACCATCATCGTGCCCTCCGGCACCCCGGGCTTCACCGTCGCGCCGGCCTACTCCAAGGTCGGCTGGAACGCCTCGGACACCCACGAGCTGACCTTCGAGGACTGCCGGGTGCCGGCGGCGAACCTGCTCGGCGAGCGGGGTCGGGGCTTCGCCCAGTTCCTGCGCATCCTCGACGAGGGGCGGATCGCCATCGCCGCGCTCGCCGTCGGCCTCGCCCAGGGCTGCGTCGACGAGTCCGTCAAGTACGCCAAGGAGCGGCACGCCTTTGGCCAGCCGATCGGCAACTACCAGGCGATCCAGTTCAAGATCGCCGACATGGAGCTGAAGGCGCACACCGCCCGGCTGGCCTACTACGACGCGGCGGCCCGGATGCTGGCCGGCGAGCCGTTCAAGCGCCAGGCCGCGATCGCCAAGCTGCACGCCAGCACGGTCGCGGTGGACAACGCCCGCGAGGCCACCCAGGTCCACGGCGGCTACGGCTTCATGAACGAGTACCCGGTAGCCCGGTTCTGGCGGGACTCGAAGATCCTGGAGATCGGCGAGGGCACCAGCGAGGTGCAGCGGATGATCATCTCTCGCGACCTCGGGCTCTGAACGCTCGCCGACGCTGCCGCTGTCGGGTATCGGCGGCGGAGCGTCGGCAGCCCGACGCTCGACTGCCGGAGGTCGGACCCGATCCGTAGTGTTCCACCCCATGACTCCGGCTCATGATCGATCGCCCGGCCTGGGCGTTCGTACTGGTCTGCCGGACCTGTTGCGCGGGCACCGGCTCGCCGCCGGCCTCACCCAGGCCGAGCTGGCCGACCGCGCCGGTGTCGGCGTACGGACGGTGCGTGACCTGGAACGCGGTCGGTCCTCGCGGCCACAGCGGACCACCGTCGAGCTGCTCGCCGGCGCGCTCGACCTCACCGGGGTCACCCGGGCGGCCTTCCTCGCCGCGGCCCGCGGGCCGACCGCCGATCCGCCCGACCCTTCCGGCGATCCGCTGACGGCCGGCGGTGAGCGGGGCGACGCGGGCCCGGTGAGCCTGCCGCCGCCGGTCGAGCTGATCGGGCGCGACCGGGACGTGACCGAGTTGACCGGCATGCTCACCGACGAACTCGGACCCCGGCTGGTGAGCCTGGTCGGGTTGGCCGGCGTCGGCAAGACCGCGCTGGCCCTGTCGGTGGGGCACGCGGTGGCCGGCAGTCACCCGGGCGGGGTGGCCGGGGTGGTGGTGGCGGCCGGGTCGGACGGGTCCGATCTGCTCGCCGCCTCGGTGGCCGTACTCGGCGCGACCCGGGTCCCGGACCTCGCCGTCCGGCTGACCGGCCGGCCGGCGCTGCTCGTCGTGGACGCCGCCGAGCGGGCGCCCGGCCCGGTCGCCGAGACCCTGCACCGGCTGATCGCGGCGGTGCCGTCGCTGCGGGTGCTGGTCTCCGGGCGGCATCCGGTCGGCCTGCCCGGGGAGTGGGTCTGGCCGGTCGCACCGCTCGAGGTGCCGCCACCGGAGGACGAACAGGCCGAGCCGACGGTGCTGGCCCAGTGGCCGGCGGTGGCGCTCTTCACCGCGCGGCTCGCCCAGGTGCGCCGTGAGCCGCCCGTCGCGGCCGAGCTGCCGGCGCTGGCCCGGCTGGTGCGCCGGCTGGACGGGCTACCGCTCGCCATCGAGCTGATGGCGGCCCGTGGCCGGATCCTCGACGTGACCGAACTGCTCGACCGCTACGGCGACCGGGTTCTCGACCTCGCGACGCCCGGCGACGGCGGGCAGCACCCCGGCTGGGACGCGCCGGGCGGGGCGGAGGCTTCCCGGCCGCGGGTGGGCGTCACGCTGCGGGACGCCGTGGCGACCAGCTACCGGCTGCTCGCCCCGAACGAACGGGCCGCGCTGCGCCGGCTGGCCGCGTTCGGCAACCGCTGGTCGGTCGACCTGGCCGAGGAGATGCTCGCCGACGACGCTGACTCGGACGGCACGGTCGCGGTCGACCCCGTGCCGGTGCTCGACCGGCTCGCCGAACTCGGTCTGCTGAGCGTCCGCGGCGTCGGGCCGCTCCGGTTCCGGCTGCTGGACGCGGTCCGCGACTTCGCCACCGAACAGGCCGCCGGCGCGGGCGAGCTGACCTGCATCCGGCTCCGGCACGCCGCGGTGGTCGCCCGGTTGGTCGCCCGGACCGCCACCGACCTGGTCGGTAGCGGACTCCCCGAAGCGGTGCACCGGCTCGACGAGGTGAGCAGCGACATCAACTCCGCGCTGGCGCACGCGGCGACCGACGATCCGCTGACCGCGCTGCGGCTGGCGACCGGGTTGACCCGCTGGTGGCGGTTCCGCGGCCGGGATGTGGCCGGGCGGCAGTGGCTGCGCCGGTTGCTGGCCGACCCGCGTACCGCCGATGCCGACCCGGTGCTGCGGGCGTGGGCGTCGGTCGGTGTGGCCCAGCTCGCCGCCGAGCACGGCGCGGGCGCGGAGGAGTTGCCCGCGGCGCGAGGGGCGCTGGAGGCGTTCCGCCGGGCCGGTGACGTGACCGGGGAGCTTGCGGCCCGTACGGTGCTCGGCGCCCTGCTGGTGACCACCGGGCATCAGCAGGAGGCCCGGGAGCAGGCCGACTCGGTGCTCCGGCTGGCGGCCCGCAACGGGCGCGTCCGGGAGATGGCGGTGGCGCAGAACAACCTCGCGTGGCACGAGGTCCGGGTCGCCGACCTGGCCGCCGCCCGGCGTCGGCTCGCCGCGGTGGACCGGCTCGCCGCCCAGTGCGGGGAGCAGCGGCTGCGGGTGCTGGCGCGGGCGAACCTGGCCGAGGTCGCCCGCCTGGAGGGCCGGTACGCCGACGCGGTGGACCAGGGCCGCTTGGCGGCGACGGCGCTGGCCGAGCTGGGTGATCCGGGACAACGACGTCGGGTGCTCGGCCGGGTCGGCCTGGCGCTCGCCCAGGACGGTCGCGGCACCGAGGCGGCCGAGGTGCTCGCCGAACTACAGGCCAGCTTCCCGGAGGTGCCCCGCCAGGCGCGTTCGGCCCCGGTGGTGCCCCGGCCCCGGGCGGCCGGGTCCGTGGGTCGTCCGGACGGCGCGCCGCGTCGGGACGACCTCGGCGCGTTCACCAGCGGTCCGGCCGTGGCCGCAGGCGGGTGGTCGCACCCGGAGGAGGGCATCCGTGCGCTGATCGAGGGAAACCTCGCGCTGCACCGGGGGGACCGGGAGTTGGCTGCGGAGTGGTTCGCGGCGGCGGTCGCCGTGGCCGGCACCGATGGGCAGGACCGGCGCGACGTCGTGGAGGCGCTGGTCGGGTTGGCCGCCAGCACCGGAGATCCGGCGGCGCTGGACCGGCTCGACCAGGTCTGCCGGAAGAACGGGATCCGGCTGCTGCCACAGGAGGAAGGCCTGCTCTACGCGCTGGTCGTGGCGCGGGAGACCGGGTCGCACCGCTAAAGGCGGCGGGCATCTGCGCTGACGACGCCAGCGTGGCGGGCGTCAGCCGTGGCGGGCGTCAGCGTGGACGCACGGGGCCGGGGGTGGCGCGAGCGAAGAGCCCCCTGTTGCTACCCCTCGCCGTTCGCCCGCGCCGTCACCCCCCGGTGAATCCCCGCTGACCGAAGACTAGCCAGCGCCGGCCAGGTGATTGGTCCGATTTCGGGGGCTGTATCCGGCTGGTCCGGCAGTTCTGCCGGTCTTTCTGCCGGTGCACGGGCCGTGCGGCCGACCGGGCCGCGGTCGAAGGCGTTCAGCCGCGGCTGAGGGTCGACTGCTCCTCGACGGGCTCGTTCTCGGCGTTGCTTCCGGCGGTCGCGCAGGGGTGAACGGCGTCCCGTACCCGGCGGAGCCCGTCGAGCATCGCGTCCAGGGCCGCCGGGTCGAGTTGGCCGGTGAACCACTCCTCGATGATGCGCAGGTGCCCGGGCAGCACCTCGTCCAGCCGTTGCAGCCCGGCGGCGGTGACCACGGCGTACGAGCTGCGCCGGTCGGAGGGACAGGCGCGCCGGGTCAGCAGACCGTCGCGCTCCATCCGGTCGACCACCCGGGTCACCCCGCTGGTGGAGAGGGAGGTCTGGGCGGCGAGATCGGTCATCCGCAGCTGGTTGTTGGGTGACCGGGCCAGCCGGGTCAGCACCTCGAACTCGACGGCGGAGACGTCGTGCTCGTCGAACTGGGCGGCGAACCGGGCCGTCAGCCCGGCGTGCACCTCGTAGAGCAGGCCGATGGCGGTGATCCGGGGATCGTCCAACACGTTCTTCACCCGTTCATCGTAGCAGTACTTGACACGGGGAATATTGCACCGGCTATAGTTGCTGCGGCAGTCGTTGGGCTACTACATATTCCTGGAGGAGAGCACCATGACCAGCAGCACCGATGCGGTTACCCGCGACTGGCAGGGCCTCACTATCCCGACCGCCGGCACCTACGTGCTGGACGCCGCGCACGCGCGGGTGGGTTTTGTCGCGCGCCACATGATGGTCAGCAAGGTCCGCGGTGAGTTCACCGAGGCCGCCGCCACCATCACCATCGCCGAGGACCCGCTGCAGTCCTCGGTCACCGCCACCATGCAGGCCAGCAGCATCAACACGGCCCAGGCCGACCGGGACGCGCACCTGCGCAGCCCCGAGTTCCTCGACTCGGAGCAGTTCCCGACGGTGGAGTACCGCAGCACCGGTGTGAAGTCCCAGGACGGCAACGAGTTCGTCCTGCTCGGTGAGCTGACCATCAAGGGCGTCACCCGCCAGGTCGAGCTGGACGTGCAGTTCGAGGGCGTCGGCCGCAGCCCCTTCGGCCAGGACATCTTCGGTTTCTCGGCGAGCACCGAGATCGACCGTGAGGAGTTCGGCCTGACCTGGAACGTCGCCCTGGAGACCGGTGGCGTGCTGGTCAGCCGCAAGATCAAGATCGAGATCGAGGGCGAGGCCATCCGCCAGGCCTGATCCTCGGATCTCCGCCAACGCTCGGGCCCGCGCCGTACTCCGGCGCGGGCCCCGCGTCGTTCAGGTGCCAATTGTCACGACTTGTTTGTGGTCCGGCCGGTGGTGGGCACAGTGACCAGGGCGGTGCTGCCGCCTGAGGGCTCGACCAGGCCCGGACGGAACCGCTCCGGTGCGGGATAACCGGAGTCGGCCTCTGGTTTGGCGAGGTGGGCGCTCTTACCGTGGATGGCTGACAACGCGCATCCGGGGCGGCGAGCCCCCGACTGCGCCTCGTGCCGGGAGGACACATGGGCAGGGACGTCTCGCAGGGCGCCTTCACCCGCGAGGACCGGGTCCGCTACCGGCAGAAGGTCCGGCGGTGCCTGGACGTCTTCGCGCTGATGCTGGACGACTTCGGCTTCGACGCCGACCGCCCGATGACCGGGCTGGAGATCGAACTCAACCTGGTCGACTCGGCCGCCGAGCCGGCGATGCGCAACGAGGAGATCCTCGCCAACATCGCCGACCCGCTCTTCCAGACCGAGCTGGGGCAGTTCAACCTCGAACTGAACGCGCTGCCTCGGCTGATCGAGCGCGCCGGCTTCGCCGACTACGAGCAGGACCTGCGCGGCAGCCTGTCCCGGGCGGACGAACGGGCCGCCAAGTCGGACGCGAAGATCGTCCTGGTGGGCATCCTGCCCACCCTCACCGAGGGCCACCTGGTCGAGGACAACCTCTCCACCAACGAGCGCTACCGGGTGCTCAACGACCAGATCGTCGGCGCCCGGGGCGAGGACATCGAACTCGACATCCGCGGTGTCGAGCGGCTGCAGACGCACACCGACTCGATCGCGCCCGAGGCCGCCTGCACCAGCCTCCAGTTCCACCTCCAGGTCGCGCCGGACAGCTTTGCCGACTACTGGAACGCGTCCCAGGCCATCGCCGGGGTCCAGGTGGCGATCGGCGCGAACTCCCCCTTCCTGTACGGCCGGCAGCTCTGGGCGGAGACCCGGATCGCGCTGTTCGAGCAGGCCACCGACACGCGTCCGGATGAGCTGAAGGCGCAGGGCGTACGACCTCGGGTGTGGTTCGGCGAGCGGTGGATCACCTCGATCTTCGACCTCTTCGAGGAGAACGTGCGGTACTTCCCGCCGCTCCTGCCGATCTGCGAGGACGAGGACCCGGTCGAGGTGCTGCACGCCGGCGGGGTGCCCCAGCTGGGTGAGCTGCGGCTGCACAACGGCACGGTCTACCGGTGGAACCGGCCGGTCTACGACATCATGGACGGCCGCCCGCACCTGCGGGTGGAGAACCGGGTGCTGCCCGCCGGCCCGACGGTGGTCGACATGCTGGCGAACGCGGCCTTCTACTTCGGTCTGGCCCGCGCGCTGGCCGAGGCGGACCGCCCGATCTGGAGCCAGCTCACCTTCAGCTCCGCCGAGGAGAACTTCCACGCCGCCGCCCGGCGCGGCATGGACGCCGTCCTGCACTGGCCGCGGCTCGGCGACGTGCCGGTGACCCAGCTGGTGCTGGATGTACTGCTGCCGAAGGCCGCCGCCGGGCTGGACGGCTTCGGCGTGGCCCCGGCCGAACGGGACCGGCTGCTCGGCATCATCGAGCAGCGCTGCCGGACCGGACGCAACGGCGCGGTCTGGCAGACCGAGGCGGTCTGGGCCGCCGAACGTCGCCGAGGCATGGACCGCAACGCGGCGCTGCACCACATGGTCCAGCGCTACGCCGAGCTTCAGCGCAGCAACGAGCCGGTGCACACCTGGCCGGTGGACTGACCGCTGCGGCGGTGGCGCGCCGGCCGAGCCGACGTCAGCTCGTCTTGCGCGGCGGCCGGCTGCGGCGGCCGGCTGGTTTCGGCGGGGTCTGACCCGGTGCCGCGTCGTCCGCACCGACCGGGTCGAGTCGGTCCGCCTCCCCGGTCCGGGGCGCGGGCACCCGTGGCACACCGGCCGGGGCCGCGGGCGAAACCGCCGGCGGCTGGTTCCAGTCGCCCGATCGCCCAGGGGTGGCCGAGGTCTTCTCGGCCGCGCCCAGCCCGAGCTGTCCGGTCGACGGCTCCGCCTCGCCGGCAGCCTCCCCGGCGGGCGGCGTCGGGTCGGTGACTGCGGCCGCGGGCTCAGCCGCCGGCCGGCTACGCGTCGCCGAGCGCTGGTCGGCGCGCTGGGCGAGGGTGGCCAGCAGCACCGATCCGCCCATACCCACGATCACCGCGTACGGCGCGATGAGGTGCGCCGACACCTGCTCCGGGCTGATTGCCGAGAGCCGGGGCACGGCCAGCAGGTAGCCGACCGCGACCAGCAGCGGCCCGGCCGCGCCGGAGGTCGTCGCGCCGACCCGGCGCTGCGCGGACCGGGCCGCGCGCAGGGCGGCGAGCACGCCGATCACCAGCGCGGAGCCGAGCGAGAGCAGCGCCCCGGGCCAGTAGAGATAGTCCCGGATCCAGAACCCGGGCCGGTCCGAGCTGATCTGCCAGATGCCGAGCTGCGCGCTGGACAGCCCACGGCCGGAGAGCATCCCGTCGACCACGGCGACCACGGCGAGCAGCCAGAGCCAGGCCACGGTCGCGATCATGTTGGTGGCGGCGGCGCGCGAGCGAAGTGCCCAGAGCGCGGCGAGCACGCCGAGCAGCACCCCGATCGCCGCGTAGCCGGCGGCGACGCGCTGCGGGGTGGCGGTGTCCGGAGCGGCCGCGACGCGGGCCGGCACCGCGACCAGCAGGACGGTGATCAGGGCGCCGAGGCCGGCGGCGACCGCGAGGCCGACGTGCCACAGTCCGCCGCCCCGGGTGGTGTCCGCCATCGGCGCGGCGGCCGGCCTCGGGTGCTTCCCGGCCTCGTCGACCGGCGCAACGTCCGGACCTGACGGGTCGAGCGGCGCCTCGCCGGGCGATTCGGGCGTCGGTCGGATTCCGTCGGCCGCCGCCGGGACAGCGGACCGCTCGTGGAGCCGATGCGCGCACACCGCGCCGAGCACGGTCGAGGTGGCGGCGATCCAGGTGGCCCAGATCAGGCTGGCGACCCAGGCCGCCGGCGCCGCGCCGGCATCGGCCGGCGCCCAGTTGATGATGCCCAACCCGTAGCCGAAGCCCAGTTGGGCTGCGCCGGTACCGGCAGCAACCCCGACCGCGGTCGCGATCGATCCTCCCCAGCCGCGTCTGGCCATGCCGGGGAGCGTAACGTCCCGTCGTCGCCGCGGCGAGTCGTCGGCGACCGGCGCGGTCCGACAGTGGCGGCGTCGGCTTTGGCGGGGACCGGTACGGTCGCCGGTGACGGAGGCGGTGGCGGTGTGACGGACGGGAACACGGGCGGGCAGTTCTCCCCGGGCGACGGCGACGGCCGCCCCGGTCGGATGGCCGTGGTGCTGGGCGGCGGCCTGGCCGCGGTGCTGCTGGCCGCGCTCGGCGCGACGGGGGGCTGGCTGCTGGCCGGCGAGGACGACGTACCCCCCGAGGAGCCGGCGGCGGCGACCAGCCCGACCGCCGGTTCCAGCTCTCCGACGGCGCCGCGGCCGACGGCCACCCGCAGCACGCCGTCCGCCCCCCGCACCTCGGCGTCCACCGGTTCCGGGCTGACCGTGCCGCCGGTGATCGGCACCGACTTCGAGGACGCCCGGGACGAGCTGCACGAGCGGCGGTTGAGCTGGCGGCTGGTCTTCGGCACCGGTTCCGGTCGTACCGTCGAGCGGACCGAACCGGCGGTCGGCGCCGCGGTGAAGCGGGGTACGACCGTGACCCTCTACGTCAGCGGACCGGCGCCGACCAGCACCGTGCCGGATCTCGTCGGCGACGACTGCTCCGAGGCGGCCGAGGAGTTGGGCGAGGAGGGTCTGTTCCCGCGCTACCCGACCGGCCGCAGCGGCACCATCCAGCGGCAGGAGCCGGCGGCGGATGCCGTGGCGCGCTGGAACGACACGGTTCAGGTCTTCTGCGGGGCGCAGCCGGACGGCCCGCCGAGCGGTTCGCCGGCACCCTGACCGGACGGGTGGGTGCCGGGCGGGTCGGCACGCTGATCCCGGCCGATGGCCGCGCGGACCGTTAGGTTGGCGGTCGAGGGCCAGGACGCCCGCCCGGTTCGGGAAAGGACGTGCGATGAGCGACGACCGCCAGCAGCCGCCCACCGGGGAGCCCGACGACGACCAGACCCGGCCACTGCCGCGAGACGACGCGGAGCCGGCCGACCTCACCCAGCGGTTGCCGGCGGAGCGGGCCGGGTCGAACGAGTCCGGCGGGAAGCCGCCTGAGCCCGGCGCACCGGAGGCGACGGCTCCGCTGGGTCGGCCGGTGGACCGGACCGCCGCGCTACCCCCGGAGCGGGCGGCACCGTGGTCCGGGCGGGCCGAGGTGCCGCCGCCCCGACCGGCCGACTACCGGGAGCAGACCGGCGACTGGTACGCCGAAGACCAGGGCGGCCGGCGCTGGTGGCTGCCGATCCTCTGGGGTGTCCTGACGTTGCTGCTGGTCGCGCTGCTCGGTACCGCGCTGTGGCTGGTGCTCAACGCGGACGACGACCGGCCCGGCCCGGAGCCGTCCCCGTCCCCCGTGTTGACCACCGCGGTGCGGACCAGCGCGGCCCCGACCTCGGCCGCACCGACCAGCGAGGCGCCGAGCAGCGCGCCGCCGACCACCGAAGCGGCCGGGGTGCCGGTGCCACCCGTGACCGGGCTGCCGCAGGCGACCGCGGAGGCACTGCTGGACGGGCTCGGGTTGAGCTACCGGGTGGAGTTCCGCCCGTCGGAGCTGCCACCGGGGCGGGTGATCGGCACCGAGCCGGGGGCGGGTGAGCTGGTCTCCGAGGACGACGAGGTCGTGCTCCTGGTCTCGCAGGCCGAATCGTCGGAGACCGTGGAACCGCCCACACCGAGCCCGACGGGAACGGCCACACCCTGATCGCGGCCGGCCGTCACCACATTCGTCGTCTGGTGCTGACCAGGCCGAGCCCGGCCAGCGAGATGGTCAGCCCGATGATGCCGGACCAGAACAGCGAGCGCCGGATGTCCTCCGCCGAGTGCTGGCCGGTGAGGGAGCCGGTCTCACCGGCAAGCGCGCCCGCGCCGGTTCCGGAGTCGCCGTCGGCCCCGGTGCCGTCCTCGGTGCCGGCTTCCTGACCCGTTCCGGCGCTGGCGTACGGGTCTGCGGCCGGATCGGCGGCACCGGCCCAGCCGGGTTCGTCCTCCAGGTCGGGCGGGCCGCCCTCCCCGATCACGGTGATCTCCGGTGCCGGGACCGGCTCCGGTAGGTGGGTGGCGGAGAGAGCGGGGTCGCGGAACACGACCACCAATGTGGTTGCGGCGCCGAAGAGCGCCAGGAGCCCGAAGGCGTAGCCGATACGGAAGCGGTGGTGCCGCCGCGCGGCGGGCGGATTGACCATGACCATCCCAGGGTCGGGGTCCTGGACGCGCGGGGTGGAACGTGCCGGGGTGGGCGTGCCTCGATTCTATGGCGGCGGCACGCCCACCATCGGTGGTTTCGGCTGGTCAGCCAACCCGGACCGGAGTGCGGGCGACCGGCCGGCGCGGTCGTACGGTGTGCGGGCGCGGCTCCGGCGCGGCCCGCAGCTGCTGCAGCCCCTGCCGCTGTACGTAGATCGACCGCCGGTTGACCGCGTCCCCCGCCGCGTTCAACTCGTAGCCGTCGAGCCACAGCCAACCGTCGTAGGTCGGCCACTCGAGGACCCGGATCACTCGAAACATGATGGGCCGGAAGAACTGGACACTCGCCGCGCGAGTCACGTGCAGTACGTCACCAGAGCGGGGAAGCACATGGGCTCCTGGAGAGGGACGGCCGGCGGAGGCGCCGGCGAATCTGATCGGGGGACGTCTCGGCCGGTCAACGGGGTCGTGCCTCGTCCACCGGTGTGGTGCGGTCGGTGGTGGTCGGGCCGTACCCGCTGGTGGCGTGCCGCCACCCGACCATCACCCGGCCGCTCCGGTTTCGCGCCCGCCGCCGCAGCCAACTGACATGCAGCGGCGGGGTCATCACTCCGGAGCAGGTCTGGCGGTCTCTGTCGCCTCGCCGACATCCCCCGACCCCCACCAGCTGCAATGATCACCAGCGGGGATCGAACGGAGACGGTGAGTAACTCGCGTCATACGGACAGAGTGCACCAGCGAGGTGCCACATGCAAGTTGCACGTCGAGATTTGCCGATACATGAGTGCCCTCCGCAAATCGGCGCTTGAAGCGGTCGGCGTCCGGACGGCACACTGAGGGACGGTTTCGCCCGTCGCGGCCGGCCGAGGACCGGCACCACCCCGCCGCGAACGCCCGCCGTCCCAGGGTCGCGCCCCGGCGGGCGCGAGCATTCGGCGCGTCGACCGGAGGTAGGCCGGGTGAGGGCGAGCAGCCAGCATTCCGAGGTGGCACCTGTGAGTGAGGCGTGGGCCGAGGTGGACAGGTGAGTGAGCGGCGCAGTCCGACCATCCGGCGGCGCCGGCTCGGTGCGGAGCTGCGTCGGCAGCGCGAATCCGCGGGCATCACCATCGAGGTCGTCGCCGAGCAGTTGGAGTGTTCGGCCTCCAAGATCTCCCGGATCGAGACCGGCCACACCTCGGCCACCCCGCGCGACGTCCGGGACATGCTGCGGATCTACGGGGTGGTCGGCGTCGAGAGCGACGAGCTGGTCCAGATCGCCCGGGAGGCCCGGCAGAAGGGCTGGTGGCACCCGTACAGCACGGTCCTGGTCGGGGCGTACGTCGGGCTGGAGGCGGCGGCGAGCTCCATCCGGGCCTACGAGCAGCAGGTGGTACCGGGCCTGCTGGAGACCGAGGAGTACGCGAGCGCGATGATCCGCGCGGCCCGGCCGGACTTCACCCCGGATCAGGTCGCACAACGTGTCCGTGTCCGCCTCGGTCGACAGTCGTTGCTGACTCAGGACGATCCGGTCGATTTGTGGGTGGTGCTCGATGAGGCGGTGGTAAGCCGTCCGGTGGGCGGGGACGAAGTGATGCGTGGCCAGCTCAAGCGGCTGGTCGAGGTGGCCGAACTTCCGAACGTGACGCTCCAGATCCTGCCGTTCGAGGTGGGGGCGCACGCCGGCATGGACGGGACCTTCACGATCCTCAGCTTCCCCGAGCCCGGTGATCCGGATGTCGTGTACGCGGAGAACGCCACGGGAGGGCTCTTCCTCGAGAAGAGTGACGAACTGCAGAAGTACAGCTTCATCTTCGATCACATTCGAGCAGCGGCCATTCGTCCGGAGGAGTCCGTCGCACACATCGCGAAACTGGCAGAGGAGCCGTTGTGGAAATGGCGACCAAGAGGTTCCCCGTGGACCTGACGCAGGCAACGTGGTTCAAGAGCTCGAAGAGCGGGCCGAACTGTGACAACTGCGTGGAGGTGGCGTACGCGACCGGCGCGGTCGGGGTGCGGGACTCCAAGGACAAGACCGGGCCCGCCCTGATCTTCGCTCCGGGTGAGTGGCGCGCCTTCGTCGCCGGTACCAGGGGCGGCGGGTTCGGCCCGGCCTGAGAGCCGTCGGGCAGTTGATGACGGGCGGGTCCCCGTCCGGTGGGTGGCCGGGCGGGGGCCCGCCCTTCCCATGCGCCGGTCGGGGAACCGCCCTTCCCCCGTGCCGGTCGGGGAACCGCGTACCACCCACCGGCCGGCCGGTGGACCAGGATCCGCCGGGAATCCCGTCGCCACATCCGTTCCGCCTCGTTGAACCCGTCGGTACGGCGCTGGTCGACAACCCGCCGCAGGGATCCGCAACCGAGCGAGGCAGGCGAGACGGATGACGACGATCGGGTCAGACAACCTCACCAACGGTCCCGGGAAGCCGGAGCGGTTCGGTGGTAAGTACCGCGGGGCGCGTCGGGACACCGTGCTGACCGAGGTGGTGTCGAGCGATTCCGAGCTGGGTGCTCGGGAGGCGCCGGCCCCCGAGCAGGCCGGCCCGCCGCTGTCGCTGCCGTCGCTGGACCCGAACCCGCTGACCGAGCCGTCGTTCCCGCCGGCCGGCTGGCCGGCGGAGCCCGGTGACTCGCTGGTCGACCACCCGCTGCTGCGTGGCCTGCTGATGGAGTTGCCGCCGAAGGGCAGCGTGCCGCCGCCGGGCTGGCTGGACCGGTGGTTCGAGGCGACCCGGGCGATCCTGGAACTGCTATACGTGCAGGGGACTGGCGGCCGCTCGCGCTGAGGACGGCTCCGCCGGCCTGGCCCGCTCCGCGAGCCGGTTGTGCCGTAGCGCGTGCCGGACCCCGAAGACCAGGATGATGAGCGCGCCGACGGTGATCGCCGGGCCGGTGAAACCCGGCGTGGCGAAGCGGTCGTCGCCGCTCGCGGCGATCACCGCCGGCACCGTCAGCAGGCCGGTGACCTGCAACGGCAGGCCGATCAGCGGATGCGCCGCGGCAGCCCGCAGGCCGTGTGGCGCGGGGGTCTCCGGCGCCGTGGCGAACGCGCCCGCGCCGGCCCACAGCCGGCGCACCCGGCGTACGGTGCAGACCGCCACCACGAGCGCGGGAAGGCCGGCGAGGTCGAGGGCGCCGGCGGCCCGGTCGGCCGGGGCGTCCCCGGCGCTGACCAGCCCGGCCGCCAGCACGGTGGCGGTCAGCGCCAGGCCGGTGAGGGTCAGGATGAGCAGCCATCCGGCGCGCCGGCGCAGCGCGCAGGCGCGGTCCAGCCCGGGCAGTCCGTCCGCGATCACGCCGGCGGCCAGCCACACGGCGGCGATCGGCAGCAGGGCGACGAGATAGCTCTCCATGCTGGACACTCTTGCCCGTCGAGGTGCTGCGCGAATCCGGGCCCAGCCCCCGTTCGCCCCGGACAGCATCCCGTAGGGGGCATCGTCCCGCGTTATGAAAGATTCGACATGTTTATCTTCATCACTCTCCTGATCTACGCTCAGCTAGATCGGCCGCCATCGATCTGAGCGGGACCCGCGTCGGGCGGCTGCCGGTCGGAGGGAGGTAGCAAGATGGGTCTTGCCCACAGATCCGTACTCGTCGGGGTGGCCACGCTGACCATGTTGGCCGCCGCCACGCCCGCCCTGGCCGCCGAACCGACCGGAGCGATCCGGGCGGCGGGCGGGGACACGGCCGTCGCGGACAGCTACATCGTCGTCTTCAAGGACACCGCGGTCAGTCGGAACGCGGTCGGCGACAACGCCGACCGGTTGGTCGGCCGGCACGGCGGTGCGGTGGCCCGCACCTACGGGGCGGCGCTGCGCGGCTTCGAGGTCCGGGTCGGCGCGAAGGCCGCCGCACGGATCGCCGCCGATCCGGCCGTCGCGTACGTCGAGCAGAACCACACCGTCTCGATCGCCGGCACCCAGGCCAACCCGCCGTCCTGGGGCCTGGACCGGATCGACCAGCGGAACCTGCCGCTGAACAGCTCGTACACCTATCCGAACACGGCGTCCAACGTGCGCGCCTACGTCATCGACACCGGCGTGCTGTACGGGCACAACGACTTCGGCGGCCGGGCCGTCTCCGGCTTCGACGCGGTCGACGGCGGCTCCGCCGACGACTGCAACGGCCACGGCACCCACGTCGCGGGCACGGTCGGCGGCTCCGCGTACGGCGTCGCCAAGGGCGTCCAGATCGTCGGGGTCCGGGTGCTCAACTGCCAGGGCAGCGGCACCAACGCCCAGGTGGTCGCCGGCATCGACTGGGTGACCGCGAACGCGGTCAAGCCGGCCGTGGCCAACATGAGCCTCGGCGGCTCCGCCAACAGCTCGATCGACACGGCGGTCACCAACTCGATCAACTCCGGCGTCACCTACGCGGTGGCGGCCGGCAACGGCAACGCCCTCGGCGTCCGGCAGAACGCCTGCAACTACTCCCCGGCCCGGGTGCCCTCGGCGATCACCGTCGGCGCGACCCAGAACAACGACGCCGCGGCGAGCTTCTCCAACTTCGGCACCTGCGTCGACATCCTGGCCCCGGGCGTCAACATCACCTCGGCCTGGTACACCGGCAGCGGCGCGACGAACACCATCAGCGGCACCTCGATGGCGTCGCCGCACGTCGCCGGGGCCGCGGCGCTCGTGCTCTCGGCGAACCCGTCGTGGAGCCCGCAGCAGGTGCGGGACAACCTGGTCACCAACTCCACCCCGAACGTGGTGACCAACGTCGGCACCGGCACGCCGAACCAGCTGCTCTACGTAGTCAACGGCACCCCGCCGGCCAACGACTTCTCGGTCTCGGTCTCGCCGACCTCCGGCTCCACCGCGCCGGGCGGTTCGGTGACGGCCACCGTCGGCACGGCCACCACGGCCGGCTCCGCCCAGTCGGTCAGCCTCTCCGCCAGTGGCCTGCCGGCCGGCGCGACCGCGTCGTTCAGCCCGTCGACGGTGACCTCGGGCGGCTCGTCCACCCTCACCATCGCCACCTCGGCGAGCACCCCGCCCGGCAGCTACCCGGTGACGATCACCGGCAGCGGCGCGGCCGGCACCCGGACGGCCAGCTACACGTTGACCGTGACCGGCTCGGGTGGCGGTGGCTGCTCCGGCAGCAACGGCACCGACGTCGCGATCCCGGACACCGGCGCGACGGTGGCCAGCTCGATCACGATCGCCGGCTGCAACCGCAACGCCTCGGCGTCCGCCACGGTCGCGGTGAACATCGTGCACACCTACCGCGGTGACCTGGTGATCGACCTGGTCGCCCCGGACGGCTCGGCCTACCGGCTGAAGAACAGCAGCTACTTCGACGGCGCCGACAACGTGAACACCACGTACACCGCCAACCTCTCGAGCGAGGCGGCGAACGGCACCTGGCGGCTGCAGGTGCGCGACGTCTACGCGGGTGACACCGGCTACATCAACACCTGGACGCTCAACCTCTGAGTCCGGGGATCGACCGGGGCCCCTTCCGACACGCCGCGGAAGGGGCCCCGCCCCGTCCGGCCCGGGCCCGCCCGCTCCGCCGGGATGCGGCGGGCCGGGACCGGGTGCCGGGGCGGGTCAGACCGCGAAGGTGGCGGGGCGCTCGGTGGCCGGCGCCGGTGGCTGGGCCTTCCACAGGCCGAGCTTCTGGGCCGTCATCCGGGTCAGGTAGACCGGGTTGAGGATCACGTACCGGCGCCAGAGCCGCTTCGGCTCCAGGCCGAGCCGCCAGAGCCACTCCAGGCCGACCCGCTGCATCCACGGCGGAGGCTGGCGCAGCAGCCCGGCGTGGTAGTCGAAGGCCGCCCCGACCGCCATCATCGGCATGTCGAGCAGCGGCCGCATGGCGTACGTGAAGACCTCCTGGCGGGGGCAGCCGAGCCCGACCAGGACGAGCCGGGCGCCACTGGCCCGGATCCGGTCGGCGATCTCGGCGTCCTCACCCGGCTGCACCGCGCGGAACTTGGACGGCTCCACCCCGGCGATCTTGAGGGCCGGGAACATCCGCTCCAGCGCCGGGATCAGCCGGGCCAGGGTCTCCTCGGTCGAGCCGTAGAGGTAGACCGGCAGGCCCTCGTCGGCGAACCGGGAGAGCACGTGCAGGGTCAGCGTCGGGCCGTAGACCCGGTCGGTCAGGCCGGCGCCGTGCAGCAGGTTGAGCGCCCAGCGCACCGGCTGCCCGTCCGGGGTGACCACGTCGAAGGAGTTGAGCCTCGCGTTGTGCGCCCGGTCCAGGACGCCGGTCATCACGCCGTGCACGGCCAGCGCGGTCAGCGCCAGCGGGCGGCGGTCCTGGGCGGCCGCCACCACCTGCTCGGTCGCCGCGGCGTAGTCGGTGGCGTCGACCAGGACGCCGAGCACGTTGCGCTTGCTGCCGGTGGTCATGGCTGCGGCACCCACTTGTCGACGTTGGCCTCGTAGATCTCCCGCAGGATCATCGGCACGTCGTAGGTGATCTTCCAGTTCGGGTAGTGCTCCTCGAACCGGGCCATGCTGCTGACGTACCACTGGTGGTCGCCGGTGCGCGCCTGCTCGACGTAGTTGATCTGCGCCTCGCGGCCGGCGATCTCCTCGGCGACCCGGAAGGCCTCGATGTGCGAGGTGTTCGAGTGCCGGCCGCCGCCCAGGTTGTAGACCTGCGCCGAGCGGGGCTCCCGGAAGAACGCCTCGAACGCGGTCAACACGTCCCGGGAGTGGATCGCGTCGCGGACCATCTTGCCCTTGTAGCCGAAGAGGTTGTAGGTCCGACCCTCCATGACGCAGCGCATCAGGTAGGCCAGGAAGCCGTGCAGCTCGGCCGCCGAGTGCGCCGGGCCGGTCAGCGTGCCGCCCCGGAAGCAGGCCGTCTTCATGTCGAAGTACCGGCCGTACTCCTGGACCATCACGTCGGCGGCCACCTTCGACGCGCCGAAGACCGAGTGCAGCGACTCGTCGATCGACATCTCCTCGGTGATGCCCTGGTGGAACGGGTGATCCTCGGGCAGCTCGTACCGGGTCTCCAGCTCGACCAGGGGCAGGCTGTTCGGCCGGTCGCCGTAGACCTTGTTGGTCGAGCAGTGGATGAACGCGGCGTCGATCGCGTGCCGGCGGGTGTTCTCCAGCATGTTGAGCGTGCCGCCGGCGTTGACGTCGAAGTCGGTGTACGGCTCCTTGGCCGCCCAGTCGTGGCTGGGCTGGGCCGCGCTGTGGATCACCACCGCGATGTCCGAGCCGTACTTCTTGAAGATCTGCTCCAGGCCGTCCCGGTCCCGGATGTCCACCCCGAAGTGGGTGTACGACCCGCCCAGGTCGGCGCCGAGCCGCTCCAGGCTCCAGGATGTCGAGCCATCCGCGCCGAAGAAGTACCGCCGCATGTCGTTGTCGATGCCAACCACGTCGAGACCGAGGCCGGCGAAGTGCCGAGCCGCCTCGGAGCCGATCAGACCGCCCGACCCGGTCACCAACGCGACACTCACACGCCACTCCTGGTCCATCGGAGGCAGAAACCATCGGAGCATAGCGTGACGCCCGATACGTCCCGATATGCCGCGAGGGCTCCGCAACCTGCGGAGCCCTCGTGTGGTGGTGGGGAAGGGGGGAGTTGAACCCCCACGCCCTTTCGGGCACACGGACCTGAACCGTGCGCGTCTGCCATTCCGCCACTTCCCCGTGGCACGACCCGGATCACTGTAATCCGCCCTGACCTCGCCGTCTCCGGCGGGGCCCGAAACATATTACGCTGTCCCGGTCATCGCCACGAGCGGTTACCGTTCGTGGCGGACGAAAGAGTAGCACGACAGGAACGGCCCAACCGAACGGGCCGGGAGCAGCCGGCCGAGCGGCGTGTGAGCTGCGCGCGCGCCGGCCGGATACCATCATGTCCTCGGGACCCGAGGAGGAGCCGGTGAGCGTGCTGCAACGCTTCGAGAAGCGTCTGGAAGGCCTGGTCGAAGGGGCCTTCGCCAAGGTCTTCAAAGGGGTGGTCCACCCCGTGGAGATCCTCAACGCCATGCAGCGGGAGGCCGAGGCGCACAAGGCCATCCTGGCTGGTGGCCGCACGTTGGTGCCCAACCGCTACGTGATCGATCTCTCGCCTTACGACCACAGTCGGCTGGCGCCGTACGCCGCCGCGCTGGCCCAGGAGCTGGCCCAGTCGCAGGCGGAGTTCATCGGCGAGCAGGCCTGGACGGTCTACGGCGACGTGATCGTCGAGATCGAGCGCGGTGAAGGGCTGGACACCGGCATGTTCCGGGTCACGGCCGAGGTCTACACCGGCGGCGAGGTCGCCCCGGTCTCGGCGCCCGGCTACGACGCCGGCCCGCCCGCCTACCCCGCGTACGACCAGGGTGGCGGCTACGGCCCACCGCCCGGACACGGCGGCACGCGCAACGTGCGGCTGGTCTCCGGCGACGGGCGCACCTATCCGCTGCAGATGGGCTCGACCGTCATCGGTCGCGGCGACCAGGCCAACCTGCGCCTGCCCGACGTCGGCATCTCGCGGAGGCACGCCCGGCTGGACTTCGACGGCGGTCAGGTCGTGCTGACCGACCTCGGCTCGACCAACGGCACGATGGTCAACGGCCAGCGGGTCTCCGCCGTCGCCCTCAACCCGGGCGACATGATCCAGCTCGGCACCACGACGCTGACCTTCCGCGTGGACGGCTGACCCGCCTTGCCGGAACTCGTCATCACCGTCGCCCGGTTCGGGTTCCTCATCCTGCTGTGGATCTTCGTGTTCACGGTGGTCGGCGTCATCCGCCGGGACCTCTTCGCGGGCGCCCGCTCGGGCCGGCTGGTGGCCGCGCCCCGAGCGGTCGGCGCCTCGACGGGCCAGCCGGCGAAGCCGGCGAAGGTGAAGCGGGGCAGGGCGGCGCACCAGCTGGTGGTGACCGCCGGTCAACTGGCCGGCACCCGGATCACTCTCGGTGAAGCGCAGATCACCATCGGTCGGGCGGAGGACTCCACCCTCGTGATCACCGACGATTACGCCTCCGCGCGACACGCCCGGCTCGTGCCGCGCGACGGGCAGTGGTTCGTCGAGGACCTCGGTTCGACTAACGGCACCTATCTCGATCGCGCTAAGGTCACCGGACCAACCCCCGTCCCCCTCGGCGTGCCGATCCGGATCGGCCGCACTTCCCTCGAATTACGGCCATGACTCTGACCCTGCGCTATGCGGCCCACAGCGACCGCGGTCTGATCCGAGACGGCAATCAAGACTCCGTCTACGCCGGACCGCGGCTACTCGCCGTCGCCGACGGCATGGGCGGCATGGCCGCCGGTGACGTCGCCAGCAACATCGTCATCGGTGCCATGGCGCCACTCGACGAGGACGTCCCAGGGGACGCTCTCGTCGACGCGCTGCGTTCGGCCGTCGGCACCGCCAACCAACAACTCCGCGACACGGTGGACGCCAACCCGCAGCTGGAGGGGATGGGCACCACGCTGACCGCGACGCTCTTCTCCGGCAGCAAGATCGGCATGGTGCACATCGGCGACTCGCGGGCCTACCTGCTCCGCAACAACGAGTTCGCCCAGATCACCAAGGACGACACGTACGTCCAGATGCTGGTCGACGAGGGCCGGATCAGCGCCGAGGAGGCGAGCAGCCACCCACAGCGGTCGCTGCTGACCCGGGCGCTCGACGGCCGGGACATCGACCCGGAATACTCCGTCCGCCAGGTGCTCCCCGGTGACCGCTACCTGATCTGCAGCGACGGGCTCTCCGGCGTGGTCAGCGCGGAGACCATCGGCGAGACGATGCGGGAGTACGTCGACCCGCAGCAGTGCGTCGAGCGGCTGGTGCAGCTCGCGCTGCGCGGCGGCGGCCCGGACAACATCACCGTGATCATCGCCGACGCCACCGACCAGGACATCGTCGAGGCGACGCCGATCGTCGGCGGTGCGGCGGCCCGGGACCGGGGAATGGCCACCTCGGCCGACGACTCCACCCCGGCCGCCCGTGCCTCCGCGCTATCCGCGCCCCGCCCCGCCGCCCCGGAGGAGCCCAGCTCCACCGCCGACGACGACGAGCCGGAGCGGCGGCGACACCGGCCGGTCCGGGCCGCCGCGATGGCGCTGGCGTTGCTGGTCATCCTCGGTGGCGGGCTCTTCGCCGGCTGGTCCTACACCCAGCGGCAGTACTACGTCGGCGCCACGGAGGACGGCCAGGTGGCCGTGTTCCGCGGGATACAGGGTCAGATCGCCGGGATGGACCTCTCCAGCGTCCACTCCACCAGCCCCGCCGACCTGGAAGACCTCACGCTCGCCGCGCAGGAGCAGGTCAAGCAGGGCATCCCGGCCAAGAGCGAGCCGGACGCCGAGCGCCGCCTGGCCGAGCTGACCAGCGACACGCCGAGCAACCCCAACCTGAAGCCGGTCTGCGGGCCGAGCCCGACCGCCGACGTCAGCCCGGAGAGCCCGTCGCCGACCGGCGTCGTGACCTCGCCGGGCCCGAGCGGCAGCGCCACCGCCGCCACGCCGACCGGCAGCCGTGTTCCCAGCCCCAGCGCCAGCAGCAGCGTGGCCGGCACCGAGCCGTCCGCCACGCCCGACGCCCCGCCCTCCGACTCGGCTCCGCCGGCGCTCGACCCGGCCGGCTGCCGGTCGCCGGAGTGAGCGCCGGCCCTACTCCGAGGACCCATCCGTGACCGCAGCGGCCACACCGGCAGCCTCGCCCGCCACCACGGGCGAGCAGCCCGGCGTACGCCTGGCCCGGTCCCGGCGCAACGCCGAGCTGTCACTGCTGCTGCTGGCCATGGTGCTGGTGGCCGCGTACGGGGCGACCGTCGAGGCGAACATGCTCGACACGGTCACCCCGGACTTCTGGTTCCCGGCAGCCGCGCTGGGTGCCGTCTTCCTCGGCCTGCACCTGGTCATCCGGTTCCTGGCCCCGTACGCCGACCCGGCTCTGCTGCCGGCGGTGGCGCTGCTCAACGGCCTCGGGGTGGGCTTCCTGCGCCGGATCGACCTGGGCGAGGCCCTACCGGCCGACCGGGAGGACCTCGCCATCTTCGCCGGCATCGGCGGGCGGCAGTTGGCGTGGACGCTGGCCGCGGTGATCCTCGCCGCCGGCCTGCTCGCCATCATGCGCGACCACCGGTCGGTCTCCCGCTACGCGTACACCCTGGGCCTGGCCGGCATCGTGCTGGTGATGATCCCGGCGGTGCTGCCGGCCAGCATCTCCGAGATCAACGGCGCCAAGCTGTGGGTCCGGGTGGGCAGCTTCTCCATCCAGCCGGGTGAGTTCGCCAAGCTGGCGCTGCTGGTCTTCTTCGCCTACTACCTGGTGCGCAAGCGCGAGGTGCTCTCGCTGGCCAGCCGGCGCTTCCTCGGCATCGACTTCCCGCGCGGACGCGACCTCGGCCCGGTCGTCGTGGTCTGGCTGATCAGCCTCCTGGTGCTGGTCTTCGAGAAGGACCTCGGCACCTCACTGCTCTACTTCGGCATGTTCGTGGTGACGCTCTACATCGCCACCGAACGGGTCAGCTGGCTGCTGATCGGTCTGATCCTCTTCTTCGGCGGCGCCTACCTCGCCTACTTCCTCGGCGAGCTGGTCGGCGGGCCGTTCGCCAACTTCTACCTGCGCGCGCAGATCTGGCTGGACCCGTTCGCCGACCCGACCGACAAGGGCTACCAGCTCGTCCAGGGTCTGCTCGCCCTGGGCACCGGCGGGCTCTTCGGCGCCGGGCCGGGCGGTGGCCAGCCCGGCATCCTGCCCGAGGTGCAGAACGACTTCATCTTCGCCGGCATCGGTGAGGAGATCGGCCTCTTCGGGCTCTCGGCGCTGCTGGTGGTCTACCTGCTGATCGTGGAGCGGGGCCTGCGCGCCGCGCTGGCCGTGCGGGACTCGTTCGGCAAGCTGCTCGCGGGCGGCCTCGCCTTCACCCTGGGGCTCCAGGTCTTCGTGATCGTCGGCGGGATCAGCAAGCTCATCCCGCTGACCGGCCAGACCACCCCGTTCCTCTCCGCCGGTGGCTCGTCGCTGATGGCCAACTGGCTGCTGATCGCGGTGCTGCTCCGGGTCTCCGACGGCGCCCGCCGGCCGGTGACCGGTGGGGCCGGCGGTGGCAAGGCGGCGCGGCCGTCGAGCGGCGGCCCGCCCGAGCAGCTGCACGGTGCCCCCACGGAGGTGATCAAGCCGTGAACGCACCCCTGCGCCGCGTCGGCGTCGTCGTCATGGTCCTGTTCGGTCTGCTCTTCGCGAACCTCAACTGGATCCAGGCCTACAAGGCCGATGAATACCGCACCAGCGACTACAACGGCCGGGTCCAGGTCGCCGAGTACGAGCGCAAGCGCGGCAACATCGAGGCCGGCGGCACCGCCCTGGCCACCAGCAAGGAGACCAGCGGCCAGCTGAAGTTCCTGCGCACCTACCCCGGCGGGGCGAAGTACGCGCACGTGCTCGGCTACAAGCCGGTCAACCTGGCCGACACCGGCATCGAGCGGGCCGAGAACGACTTCCTCGCCGGCACCAGTGACCAGCTGCTCGGCGACCGGATCAAGGACATGTTCACCGGTGACCAGACCGGTGGCGGCAACGTGCTGCTCACCCTCTCCAAGCGGGCCCAGGACGTGGCCTACGAGCAGCTGCGCAACAACGAGCAGGGCGTGAAGCGGGGCGCGGCGATCGCCATCGACCCGCGTACCGGAGCGGTGCAGGCGCTGGTCTCCATGCCCAGCTTCGACCCGAACCCGCTGGCCAGCCACAACACCACGCAGGCGGCGGCGGCGTACAACCAGCTGGAGCAGGACCCGAACAACCCCCTGCTGAACCGGGCGTTCGCCGAGACCCTGCCGCCGGGCTCCACCTTCAAGATCGTGGTGGCCGCGGCGGCGTTGGAGAACGGGATCGGCAAGAGCACCCAGATCCCGGCCGGGTCGAGCTGGACCCCGCCGACCTCGGGCACCCCGATCCGCAACGCGGCCTCGTCGATCTGCCCCGAGCCGCAGGTCACCCTGATGAGCGCGGTCACCGAGTCGTGCAACACCGGGTTCGCGCAGCTCGGCGTCCGGCTCGGCGCCGACGTCATCAAGCAGAAGGCCCGCCAGTTCGGCTTCGAGCAGGACGACCTCACCGTCGGTCAGCTCGGCGAGGACGGGCAGGCGGTCGCGGCGAGCCGGACCGGCGACATGCAGAACCCGGACGGCAGCACCGACCCGGCGGCGCTGGCCCAGTCGTCGATCGGGCAGAACAACGTGCGGATGACCCCGCTCGAAGGGGCCCTGATCGCCGCGTCGGTCGCCCGCAAGGACGGCAAGCAGATGCGTCCGTACCTGGTCCGGCAGCTGCTCGCCCCGGACCGCACCACCAGCTACTACACCGCCGACCCGCGGGAGCTGCGCCAGCCGGTCAGCGGCCAGGTCGCCGCCGACCTGCGGGACATGATGGTCAGCGTGGTCGAGAACGGCACCGGCGGCCGGGCCAAGATCAATGGCTACACGGTGGGCGGCAAGACCGGCACCGCCCAGTCCGCGCCGGACCGGCCCGACCACGGCTGGTTCATCGGTTTCGCGCTGGACAAGAACGGCGACCCGGTCTCCGCCGTCTGCGTGGTGCTGGAGCAGGCGGGTTCCGGCGGCAGCACCGAGGCGGCCCGGATCGCCGGCAAGATCATGCAGGCGGCCATCGCCGACCCCGGGGGCCGCTGACATGCTGAGCCCCGGGGTCCAGCTCGGCAACCGCTACCGCCTCGACGAGCGGATCGCCAGCGGCGGCATGGGCGACGTCTGGCGCGGCACCGACCAGGTCCTGGGCCGCACCGTCGCGGTGAAGAGCCTGCTCCCGGCGTTGCTCGACGAGCCGGGCTTCGCCGAGCGGTTCCGCGGCGAGGCCCGCACCATGGCCACCATCAACCACCCCGGCGTCGTCGACGTCTACGACTTCGGCAACGACCAGCAGATCGCCTTCCTGGTGATGGAGTACGTCGAGGGCGACGCCCTGTCGGCCACGCTGAGCCGGGTCGGCCGGCTCACCCCGGCCCGGACGATGGCCCTGGTCGCCCAGGCCGCCGACGCGCTGCACGCCGCCCACGAGAAGGGCATCGTGCACCGCGACGTCAAGCCGGGCAACCTGCTGGTCCGGCCGAACGGCACGCTGGTGCTCACCGACTTCGGCATCGCCCGCTCCGAGCTGGTGGGGCAGCTCACCGCGGCCGGCTCGGTGCTCGGCACCGCCTCCTACATCTCCCCGGAGCAGGCCACCGGCGGGGTCGCGACGCCCGCCTCCGACGTCTACGCGCTCGGCGTGGTCGCCTACCAGTGCCTCGCCGGCCGCCGTCCGTTCGAAGGGGACAATCCCCTCGAGATCGCTATGCGGCACGTCCAGGAGACGCCCCGGCCGCTGCCGGCGGACATCCCGCCGCAGGTCCGAGCCGTGGTCGAGCGGGCCCTGGCGAAGGACCCGGCGGCCAGGTGGCCGAGCGCCGCGGCGCTCGCCGGGGTGGCCCGCCAGTTGAAGGCGGTCCTGTCCCAGCAGGCCCGCGCCGGTGGGCAGGCCCGGCCGGTCTCCGGCGCGCCGTCCTCGCCGGCCGCACCCGGCCGCGCCCAGGTGCCGCAGCAGCCGCGCCCGCCGGCGACCGCCCAGCGGCCGCAGGCCGCCGGTTCGGCGCCGCGCCCGGCCGGCACCGCCCGCCCGACCACCGTGGCCCCGGCCCAGCAGCCGCCGCGTCCGACCGTGGTCGCCCCGGCCGCGACCCAGTCCCGGCCGCCGGCGGCCCAGGCCGGCTATCCGCGCGGCGCCGCGGCGGTGCCGTCGGCGCCGACCCGGCACGAGCCGTCACCGGCGTACGCCCCGCAGGCCAGCCCCGGGATGCCGGCGCCGGGTCGGTCCCGCCCCGGGATGGTGCTCGTCGCCATCCTCCTGGCCGTACTGGTCCTGCTCTGCTCCGGCGTGATTTCCTACAAGCTGCGGAAGGCGCAGACCGGCGAACCCGGGGCGCTCGGCCCGCGCACCGTGACGTCCGGCGCGCTGCGGCCGGACGGACGCGACGATCTGCCCCAGACGTCGTACCGTCGACACGAACGGCTCAGGCCGGCGAGCGGCGAGACGACGACGAGCGAAGGACGACAGACGCGATGACAGCGCAGGCCCGCCTGCTCGGTGGCAGGTACCAGGTCGGCGAGCTCCTCGGCTACGGCGGCATGGCCGAGGTGCACCGCGGTCGTGACCTGCGGCTCGGCCGGGACGTCGCGATCAAGATGCTCCGGACCGACCTCGCCCGGGACGCCACCTTCCAGATGCGGTTCCGCCGCGAGGCGCAGAACGCCGCGTCGTTGAACCACCCGGCGATCGTGGCCGTCTACGACACCGGCGAGGAGACCGCGCCGACCGGCGAGACGCTGCCGTTCATCGTGATGGAGTTCGTCAACGGGCGGACCCTCAAGGAGGTGCTCGGCGCCGAGGGGCGGCTTCAGCCCCGCCGGGCGCTGGAGATCTGCGCCGACATGTGCGCGGCGCTGGAGTTCAGCCACCGGCACGGCATCATCCACCGGGACATCAAGCCCGGAAACGTCATGCTCACCCAGACCGGCCAGGTCAAGGTGATGGACTTCGGCATCGCCCGGGCCCTGGCCAGCGGCGCCACCACCATGACGCAGACCAGCGCGGTGATCGGCACGGCGCAGTACCTCTCGCCCGAGCAGGCCCGGGGCGAGGCGGTCGACGCCCGCTCCGACGTCTACGCGGCCGGCTGCGTGCTCTTCGAACTGATCTGCGGCCACCCGCCGTTCGTCGGCGACAGCCCGGTCAGCGTCGCCTACCAGCACGTACGGGAGGCGCCGCCGACGCCGAGCGACATCAACCCGGACGTCAATCCCGCGGTCGACGCGATCGTGCTCAAGGCGCTCTCCAAGAACCCGCTCAACCGCTACCAGAGCGCCGGCGAGATGCGGGCCGACCTGCTCCGCGCCGCGGCGGGCCGGCCGGTGCTGGCCACCCCGGTGATGCGGGAGCAGGAGACGATGCCGATGGCCCCGGCCGCCGGTGGCGCGGGCTACCCGGCCGGTGGCGCGGGTGCGCCGCCCACCGGGCAGATCCCGGCCCGGGTCGGTGACCCGCGCCGCCGCAAGGCGTCGTCCTGGCTGATCGCCACCTTCGCTGCGCTCGGTGTGCTGGCGGTGATCGCCCTGGTCGCCGCCCTGCTCTGGAACCAGCAGAGCGACAAGCAGGTGAGCGTGCCGACGGTGACCGGCTTGACCCAGCAGCAGGCGTTCGCCGAGATCCAGAAGGCGGGCCTCGCCGCCCAGGCCGGCGACCAGGTGCTCAGCACCACCTGCGAGAAGGGCAAGGTCGTCAACCAGGACCCGGCCCCGAACACCCGATTGGAGCCGAGCCGCACCGTGACCGTCCAGGTCTGCGGCGGTCCCAACGTGAAGGCCATTCCTCCCGTGGTCGGTCTCGACTTCGAGACCGCCAAGCAGACGCTGGAAGGGCAGGGCTTCAAGGTCGCCAAGCCGACGGAGAGGGACAGCCCGAAGGATGAGGGGACGGTGCTCGCCTCGTCCCCCGAGGTCGGCAAGGAGGTGGCTGAGGGCACCTCGGTCACCCTGACCATCTCCAAGGGCAACGTGAACCAGGTGCCCCGGGTGATCGACTCCACCGTGGAGGACGCCAGGCAGGAGCTGAGGGAGGCCGGTTACGACGTCCGCGTCATCGACGGTGACGAGGTGCCCGCGGCCCAGGTCGGCCGGGTGCAGCGGCAGAACCCCGAGCCCGGCAAGGATCTCGCCAAGGGCAAGACGGTGACCATCGAGATCGGCATCCCCGAGCCGGAGACGCCGCCGACCACCGGCACGCCCACCCCGACGCCGACGACCACGCCGACGACGCCGGGTACCGGGGGCGGCTTCCCGATTCCCCCCATGCCGCCGATCCGGTCCGACGACTGACCGGCCGCCGGCGGTAGCGCGACAGTCAGGCGTCGGCAAGAGGCCCGGCGTCGGGCGCGACGGTCAGGCGTCGGCAAGGGCGGCCGGCGGCCAGGCGTCGGCGAAGGCGTTTCGGCGGTGGGGCGGCGGTCAGGCGTCGGCGAAGGCGGCCCGGCGGCGGGCGTCCACCTCGGCGGCGAGGGCCGGGGCGCGCTCCAGCGCCTCCGGGTGGCCACAGTCGGCGAGCCAGTTGGCGAGCATCAGGTGCCCGCCCTCGGTGAGCACCGACTCGGGATGGAACTGGACGCCCTCGATCGGCAGGGTGCGGTGTCGCATCGCCATCACCACCCCGGAGCCGGTCCAGCCAGTGACCTCCAGCTCGGCCGGCAGCGTCTCGGGCAGCACGGCGAGTGAGTGGTAGCGGGTCGCGGTGAACGGGTCCGGTAGGCCGGCGAGCACCCCGGTCGACGTGTGCCGGACCTCGGAGGTCTTGCCGTGCAGCAGCTCGGGAGCCCGGGTCACGGTCGCGCCGAACGCCTCGCCGATGGCCTGGTGACCGAGGCAGACACCGAAGATCGGCAGCTCGCCCGCGTACTGACGGATGACGTCCAGGCAGATGCCGGCGCGATCGGGGCTGCCCGGGCCGGGTGAGAGCAGGATGCCGGCCGCGCCGACCCGGCCCACCTCGGCGACGTCGATCTCGTCGTTGCGGCGTACGTCGCACTCGACGCCGAGCTGACCCAGGTACTGCACCAGGTTGAAGACGAACGAGTCGTAGTTGTCGATCACCAGGACGCGCATCGGCTCACCGGTCCGGGGTCGGGGGCGCGGTGTTGTTCCGCTCGGTGTCGTACGGCAGGTCGTGCTCGTCGCCGGGCGGCGCGTCACTCGGCACCATCTCGCCGGCCGGGTCGCCCTGGTCGGCGTCCTGGCTGACCTGCACGTCGTCGAAGGGGAGCAGGGGTTCGGCCCACGGGAAGACCACGTACCAGAGCAGCGCGACGGTGGCGGCGGCGAGCAGCACCGACCCGCCCAGCTTGCCGACCAGCCCGAACGGGAGCTTGCGCCAGATCCACGAGTACATCGCCGGTCAGCCTCCCAGCTCCGCCGGGCGGCCCGCCGACTTCGGCTGGGTCCGGTCCAGCTCGGCGTGGATGATCAGCCGCTGGTAGTTGTCGAACTTCGGGTTGCAGGTGGTGAGGGTGAGCATCCGCTTGGTCGCCTTCACGCCCGGCTTGCCGGGCACGGCGGCCACCACCTCGACCTGCGTCGGCTTGACGATCCGGGTCTGCGAGACCTTGTAGACGTACCAGTCGGTCTTGCTCTCGACCACGATCGCGTCGCCGTTGTTGAGTTCGTCCAGCCGCCAGAAGGTGGCCCGGTTCCGGTGCCCGGCGACGGAGAAGTTGCCCACCTCGCCCGGCATCGCGCTTTTCGGGTAGTGGCCCGGGGCGTAACGGATGTCGGCCTGGGTGACGCCCTCGACCACGACCCAGTTCTTGGCGAGTTTCGGGATGTAGAGGCCCGCGATCGGCTTGCCGTGCACCGGCGGGGACGGCTTCGCCGACGGAGTCGCCGGTGCGGCGACGGTGGGGTCGCCGGTCGGGCCCCACGCCTGGGCCAGCTGCTGACTGAGATCATTCTGGTGAGCGTCGACGATCGCCGACTTGCCCCAGACCTCGTAGCCGGCGAAGAGCAGCACCACCAGGCCGAAGGTGATCAGCACCTCGCCGGACACCCGGATGCCGGTGCGTACCCGGGAGGCCAGCGACGGCCGGGTCAGCTCGGAGTAGACGCTCTTGTAGCCCTCCCCGGTCTGCTCCGGGCGCAGCTGGACCACCCGCTCACCCCGCCGGGGCCGAGGCGGCTCGGTGGCGTCGGTGCCGCCGGTGTCACCCGCGTCGCCGGTCTCCGGCGTCCTGGGCACCGCGCCCATCAGTGCGGTCGAGTCGAGTGCCGGGTGTCGCGCCGGGGCGCCGGGCACGACCGGGATCAGCGCGGTGGCGGCGGGGTCGGCGGCCGGGGAGACCGGAGCGGCGGGACCGCCACCCGGCCCGCTGGAAGAGCGCTCGGCTCGCGGGCCGACCGGTGCGATGAACGCGGTGGGCCCGTCGGTCTGGCTCGCCGGGGGCGCGGCCGGGGCGGCGCGGTTGGTGGACTCGTCCGCCGGTGCCGCGGACCGCGGCAGGCCCGCACCTGGCCGGCCGGAGTCGGCCGAGGAGGTGGCGGGGCGACGGCTCGGCAGGCCACCGGGCGTAGCGGGCCGCACCGGAACCTCGCCGGGATGGCGCGGGTCGGCCGCCGCTCCCGGCGCGGAGAAGTAGTGGGGCGCACCAGGGTGCCCGCCGGGGACCGGCGCGTCGCCGGCGGCGGGACCGGCCGGCGGTGTCGTTCGGGCCCCGGCGGCGCCGGGCCACGGAGGCGGTGCGCTGCCCGCGCCACCGGCGGGCGTGGTCGGGCGGGCCGGTTCGGCGGCGGCCGGTGGCCGACCGGACTCAGGCGCGAACCAGCCCTGGCTTCCGGGCTGACCGACGTCTCCGGCCCCGCCCGGCTGGGGCGGCACCGCGTTCGGGCCGGAGCGGGCGGTCGCCCCCGCTGCCGACGGCCCGACGGTCGGCGGCTGTGCGGCCGGTGGTTGCGGTGCGGGCGACTGCGGGGCCGCCGGCGGCTGCGCGGTCGGCGGGCGCGTCGGCAGTACCGGGTCGGGCCAGGCGCCCCGGCCGGGTCGCTGTGGGGCCGGCTCGGTGCGGTCGATCTTCGGCAGGAGGGCCGTCGGATCGTCGGCCTGATCCCGGTGCCGCCCGTCGGGCCGGTCGCCGGCACTCACCGGAGCACCTTCGCCGAGCGCAGGGCGGTCGAGTCCTCGAAGGCAGGCACGGTCACGGTGGAGACGGTCTCCCGGTAGCCGAGTTGGTAGTCATCGACCACGTCCTTGAACAAGCGAACTCCCTCGGATTCGGCGAGGGCCTGCTGGAGGGCAGCGGGATCGCCGATCGCTACGATCTTGAACGGGGGGGAGTACACCCGACCATGCAACAGCAGGGTGTTACCGACGCAGCGTACCGCGCTGGTGGCGAGCACGCGGACGTTCATGATTGACATGGCCTCCGCGCCGCCGGCCCAGAGCGCGTTCACCACCGCCTGTACGTCGCCCTGGTGAACGACCAGGTCGTCGTTGCTGACGCCCTCGGGTAGCTGGTCGCTGCGCCGGGGTGCGGCGTCGTTGAGCTCGACCGTCACGCCGGTGCCGGTCAGCGCGGTGAAGCCGGCGGTCTCCCGGCTGCCGAGCGCCCGCTCCTGCTGGGCCTTGATCGGCCCGTCCTGCTCGCCCAGCGCGGTGGTCCGCTCCTCGACGTCGCCGCGGAGCGTCGCGGCCTGCCGCTCGCTGTCGGCGACCTGGTGCCGGCGCTCCTCGATCAACTGGTTGAGCTGCGGGCGTCGGTCCTCACGCAGGGCGGTGCCGCCGGCGGTGGTCGCGGTGGTGGTGAAGAGCAGCCCGGCCGCGGCGGCGATCAGCGGCACCCCGATCGACCAGCCCGGTCGTCGCTGCCGCCCGCGCCGTGGCAGCAGCCCGGCGACGGCGCGCCGGAGCACCTTCTGCCAGGATGCGCCGCCGGATGTGTACTCCACCGAGCGTTCCTTCCCGTCGTCTCGCGTCGGCCCACGCCGGCTAGGCCGGCATGGTGACCGGAATAACTCCCGCTTTTTCGGTCACTCCGTGCACCGGCCTGACCCCATTCGTGGCTTGGGCGGGCCTTCGGGACTACGCTAGCTTTCGAAACATTATTGGCCATGGACCGTCGCCCCCGCGCCCGGTTGTCAGGCCGGACGAGGTCGTAACCCCCTCTGGAGAGCGTCGTGCCCAAGTCTCAGGTCCGCAAGAAGAAGGTGTACACCCCGCCGACGGACGTGCGCCCGACGGCGACGGCGTCGACGCGCAAGCCTAGCCCGGTGTGGTTGCCGCTCACGGCGGTCGCGCTCATCGTCCTGGGCATCGGCTGGCTGGTGGTCTACTACCTCTCCGAGCAGGAGTACCCGGTCATGTCGTGGGGTTACTGGAACCTCGCGGTGGGCTTCGGGGCGATGGTCTCCTCGCTGATCCTGCTCTCTCGCTGGCGCTGACCCCGGCTCTCGCGCGCCCGCCGGCCTCCGTCGCTGCCGCGCCGGAGGCCGGTCTACCTCACTCCACGCCGCCCCTGCCCGGCAGATCAGGGCGGGGCCACCTATGGTGTGCGCAGGGCGGCGCGGCCCGGTGCGAGAAGGCTCACGTTACTGCTGGGTAACCTTGCGCGTAGGCTGCACTGCATGACCGAGCGGAGCGAGGTCATCGACCGGCCCGGTCGAGGGTGCGGCAGCGGCGGCTCGCCGACCGCGCCCTGAACTGGCCCCGGTCGCCGAGCCGCTCGACAGGCAGCAGACCGGGGAGGCCAACTCGATGGGCAGCGTCCAGATCGTCACCACGATCCTCGCGGCCGCCATCACCGCCGTGGCGGTGGGGCTTGCGGTGCGCGCCGTCCTGAGGATGGTGGCAGTCGTCCGGCTGGGTCAGCCCGCGCCGGAGCGGTTCACCGACAAGGGCGCCCGCACCAGGACCATGCTGGTGGAGACCGCCGGCCACACCCGGATGTTCAAGTGGGGCGTCGTGGGTGCCGCGCACTGGTTCGTGATGGTCGGCTTCATCGTGCTGTCGCTGCTGGTGCTCGAGGCGTACTTCGAGGTCGTCACCCCGACCGGCGGGCTGCCGATCATCGGGCCCTGGACGATCTTCGGCCTGGCCACCGAGGTCATCGGCGTGCTGGGCCTGGTCGGCATCCTGGTGCTGATGGCGATCCGGCTGCGTAACCGGCCCAACCGGCCGGGCGGTCGCTCCCGGTTCACCGGCTCGACGATGTGGCAGGGCTACTTCGTCGAGTGGATCGTGCTGCTGGTCCTGATCTTCGGGTTCGTGATCCGGGGCTTCAAGGTCGCCACCGACCACTTCGAGTACCCGGTCTGGGCCACCCCGGTCAGCCACGCCGTCGGGGCGGTGCTGCCCGACTGGCAGGACGGCGCCAGCATCGCCGCGCTCATCAAGATCGTAATCTCGATGACCTGGCTGATCGTCATCTCGCTGAACGTCACCATGGGTGTCGCCTGGCACCGCTTCCTGGCGTTCCCCAACATCTTCTTCAAGCGCGAACCGGCCAAGCCCGCCGGCTCGGGTCTCGGCGCGCTGCGGCCGATGACGAGCGAGGGCAAGCCGCTCGACTTCGAGGAGGCCGACCCGGAGAAGGACCAGTTCGGCGTCGCCCAGGTGGAGCAGTTCAGCTGGAAGGGTCTGCTCGACTTCAGCACCTGCACCGAGTGCGGCCGCTGCCAGTCGCAGTGCCCGGCCTGGAACACCGGCAAGCCGCTCTCGCCGAAGCTGCTGGTGCTGAGCCTGCGCGACCACGCGTACGCGAAGGCGCCGTATCTGCTGGCCGGCGGCGGCAAGGATCTGACCGGCGAGGAGAAGGCCACCGCCGCGCAGCTGGCGCACGTCGACGTGCTCGCCCTCGCCGAGGCCGAGAAGCCGCTGATCGGCACCGCCGAAGAGGGCGGCGTCATCGACCCGGACGTGCTCTGGTCCTGCACCACCTGCGGTGCGTGTGTCGAGCAGTGCCCGGTCGACATCGAGCACGTCGACCACATCGTCGACATGCGCCGCTACCAGGTGCTGATCGAGTCGAGCTTCCCCTCCGAGGCCGGCGTGATGCTGCGCAACCTGGAGAACAAGGGCAACCCGTGGGGCGCGCCGCAGAACACCCGCGAGGACTGGACCAAGGGGCTGGACTTCGAGGTGCCCCGGGTCGGCGAGGTCGACGACTTCGAGTACCTCTTCTGGGTGGGCTGCGCCGGCGCGTTCGAGGACCGGGCCAAGAAGACCACCCGGGCGGTGGCAACGCTGCTCAACGAGGCGGGCGTCTCCTTCGCCATCCTCGGCGAGGGCGAGACCTGCTCGGGCGACCCGGCCCGCCGGATCGGCAACGAGTTCGTCTTCCAGATGCTCGCCCAGCAGAACGTGGAGACCCTGAACGAGGCGTTCGAGGGCCGGGAGAAGAGCAAGCGCAAGATCGTCGCGACCTGCCCGCACTGCTTCAACACGCTGGGCAACGAGTACGGCCAGCTCGGCGGCGAGTTCGAGGTCGTGCACCACACCCAGCTGCTGGCGCACCTGGTGGCCACCGGCAAGCTCACCCCGGTGCAGCCGGTCGACGGCGGCGTCACCTACCACGACCCGTGCTACCTGGGTCGGCACAACCGGGTGTTCACCCCGCCGCGCGAGGTGCTCGGCAGTGCGATCACCGGCGGCGACGGCCAGGAGAGCGCGGGTGGCCTGATCGAGATGCCGCGCAACAGCGAGCGCTCCTTCTGCTGCGGCGCCGGCGGCGCCCGGATGTGGATGGAAGAGAAGATCGGCAAGCGGATCAACGTGGAGCGGGTCGAGGAGGCCATGGCCACCGGGGCGAAGACCGTCGCGGTCGGCTGCCCGTTCTGCTCGACGATGCTCAGCGACGGGGTCAACGGAAAGGGCGCCGGCGAGCAGGTCGAGGTGATCGACGTGGCCAGCGTGCTGCTCCGCTCGGTCAAGCCGGAGCAGGCGCAAGGGGACAAGAAGGCCGAGCCGGTCGCCGGTTGACCCGCGTACCCCCGGAATCGACGCACGACGGCGGTGGCACCCGGTGCCACCGCCGTCCGCGTCTTCCAGGGTCAGGAGACGGCGGTGGTCACGATCGCGGCCGTGGTGACGGCGGTGGTGGCGGCGATCAGCACCGCCTGGGTGTCCAGGATCGCCCGCGTCGTCGCGTCGGACGCCCAACTGCCCTCGGAAATTTCCGCCACCCGGCGCTTGACCCGGTCCTTCGGCAGCTCGTGGAAGACCTTGCGGTCCAAGCCGACGGCCCGGGCCAGGCTGACCAGTGCGGCGGTCCGGGGCTCGACCGGTCCGTCAGTCGCGACCGCGGCGACCATGCGCTGCCGGGCCAGCGTCTCCACCGCCGGCTCCGTGCCGCTCGGCGAGGGATAGCGGGTACGCGGAAAGACCCAGAGCACCCGGTCGGACTCGCGGCGCAGCACACCGGCGCCGACCAGACCGTCGAGCACCCGGTCCGGCAGGTCCCTGGCGAGCCGGCTGATCCAGTCCTTCGGCCGACGCCGCTCGTCGTCCGCCGCGATCCGGGCGAGGGCCTCGTCCAGCAGCGGTACGCCCAGCGGGTCCGCGCCGATCGCGGTAAGCCGCTCGTCGGTGACCGACAGCCGGCCGGCGAGCGCGAGTTCGAGCAGCAGCGCGCCGGCCAGCCCATAGCCGAGGTGCAGCGCGCCGAGCTGGTTGACGCCCCCGTCGTCATAGCTGAGCAGGGCCAGTTCGTCCGCCAGGGTGAGGTCCGACATGATCACGACGGTAACCGCCGCCGGCAAGAGCATCCGGCCGTGCGGAACCGGCGGTGTGGGCACTCGTACCCCTGGGGCCGCCGTGGAACAATCGCGCCCGAGGTGAGGCGATCATCGACGGCCTGCTATTGATCACGCTGCTGCCCCTGGTCGGCTTCGCCGCGCTGACCGCCGGCAACGCGTTCTTCGTCGCGGCCGAGTTCGCGCTGGTCACCGTCGACCGGGCCGAGATCGACCGGCGGGCCGAGGCCGGCGACGCCCCGGCTGCGGGTGTCCGCCGGGCGTTGCGCGAACTCTCCTTCCAGCTCTCCGGCGCGCAGCTCGGCATCACCATCACCGCGCTGCTCACCGGCTACCTGGCCGAGCCCGCCCTGGCCCGGATCTTCACCCCGGTGCTGCGTCCCCTCGCCGGGGACGCCACCGAGCGGTTCACCCCCTTCCTCGCCCTCGCGCTGGCCACCCTGATCTCCATGCTCTTCGGCGAGCTGGTCCCGAAGAACCTCGCGCTGGCCCGGCCGATGCCGACCGCGCTGGCCACCGCCGGCCCGATGCGCGGCTTCTCCCGGACCTTCGGCTGGCTGATCCGGGGGCTCAACGGGTCGGCGAACCGGCTGGTCCGGGCGCTCGGCGTGGAGCCGCAGGAGGAGTTGGCGAGCGCCCGGTCACCGGAGGAGCTGGGCCTGCTCGCGGCCATCTCGGCCCGGGCCGGCGCACTGCCGCCGGACACCGCGATGCTGCTGCGCCGGACCATCCGGTTCGGCGACAAGCGGGCCGCCGAGGCGATGACCCCACGCGTCGACGTGGTCGCGCTGCGCGCGTCCGCCAGCGTGGCCGAGCTGCTGGCCCTTTCCCAGCAGACCGGGCGGACCCGCTTCCCGGTCTACGAGGAGACCCTCGACCTGGTCACCGGTGTCGCCGGGGTGCCGGACGCGCTCGGCGTGCCGCTCGGCCGGCGGGCGGGCACCACGGTCGGCTCGGTGGCCCGTGAACCGGTGTACGTGCCGGAGAGCCTCGACCTCGACGGTGTGCTGGCCGCGCTGCGGGCCGCCGGCGCCGACCTGGCCATCGTGGTCGACGAGTACGGCGGTACGGACGGCGTGGTCACCGTCGAGGACCTGGTGGAGGAGCTGGTCGGCGAGATCGCGGACGAGTTCGACCCGGCCGCGGTGGCTGACGCCGCTCCGGGTGAGCTGACCGTGCCGGGCGGTGAGCGCACCCTGCTCGTGGACGGTGTGCTGCGCTCCGACGAGCTGGCCGAGCGGACCGGGTTCCGCCTGCCCGAGGGGCCGTACGAGACGCTGGCCGGCTTCCTGATGGCCCGGCTGGGGCACATCCCGGTGGCCGGTGAGACGGTCGAGGCGCGCGGCTGGGAGTTCACCGTGGTCGAGGTGGAGAGGCACCGGATCGAGCAGGTCCGGGTGGTCCTGCCCGAGGAGCCGGACGGCGATGGCTGAGCTGCTGTTGACCGTGCTGCTGCTGCTCGGCAACGGGTTCTTCGTGGGCAGCGAGTTCGCGCTCATCGCGTCCCGGCGTACGGTGCTCGAACCGCTCGCCGCCAGCTCGCAGCGGGCCCGCTGGGCGCTCTCGGCGATGAACCAGATCCCGCTGATGATCGCCGGGGCTCAGCTCGGCATCACGGTCTGCTCGCTCGGGCTCGGGGCGATCGCCGAACCGGCGCTCGCCCACCTGCTGGAATCGCCGTTCCACGCGGCCGGGCTGCCGGAGCGGGCGGTGCACCCGGTGGCCTTCGTGCTCGCCCTCGGCGTGGTGGTCTTCCTGCACACGGTGGTCGGCGAGATGGTGCCGAAGAACATCACCCTGGCCGGGCCGGAGCCGTCGGCGCTCTGGCTGGGCCCGGCGATGCTCGCCTTCTGCGTGGCGACCAAACCGCTGCTGCTGGCCATGAAGTGGGCCTCCCGGCAGGTGTTGCGGTTCTGGCGGATCGAGGCGACCGACTCGGTCAAGACGGTCTTCACCGCCGAGGAGCTGGCCGGGCTGGTCTCCCAGGCGCGTACCGAGGGGCTGCTCGACGCCGAGGAGCACGCCCGGATCACCGGGGCGCTCGCCCTGCACAGCCGGACGGCGGCCGACGCCCTGCAACCGTGGTCGACCGTGGTGACGGTGGCCGAGGACGTCTCGCCCGCGTCGCTGGAGGTGCTGGCCACCGGCACCGGCCGGTCGCGCTTTCCGGTGGTGGAACGGGCCACCCGCCGGGTGCTCGGCTTCGTGCACGTCAAGGACGTGCTCGGGTACGCCGGACCGGGCCGCCGGGCCCCGGTGCCGATCGAGGTCTACCGGCCGCTGGCGGTGGTGCCGCCGGACCGTACGCTCGCCGACCTGCTGCTCGCGATGCGCCGCGAGCGGCGGCACATGGTGCTGGTCAGCGACGGCCGCCGCCCGCTCGGCGTGGTGACGCTCGACGACGTATTGACCGCCATCGTTGGATGATCCGCCAACACCCTTGGTGTGCAAGCGGTTGCGCCAGCGTGACGACGCGCGGACTCACCTTGATTCCGCTCCGGCGCTTCCCTATCGTGGGGCACCGACCGCTGTGGGTCGTCTGCCTCGCCGCTTCCCCTCTGCGAGGCGCCCGGCGGTCGGTTGCAAAGGAGTCGGTGCCGGTGGCAACCATGCCCCCCCATCGTCACGCACCGGGACGATCCGTCCGTCCGGGTGGCCTGCGCCGGGTCGCCCACCGCCTGCTCATTCTGGTCGCTGCCGCGGCCGTCGGTGCCGGCATGCTCGCCGCACCGGCGCATGCGGAGCCCACGGTCGACGAGATCGAGGCACAGATCGACAAGCAGTGGGAGCAGTTGGAGCCCACCATCGAGCAGTACAACAAGGTGCGGGCGCAGCTGAAGGTCAACCGGAAGAAGTCGGCTGACCTGGAGAAGAAGATCGAGCCGCTCGCGTTGCAGAGCGAGCTGGCCATGAGCCGGGTCGGCGACCTCGCCTCCCGCTACTACATCGACGGTCCGTCGCAGGACATCGGCGCGCTGCTGGTCAGCGCCAAGCCGAGCACCCTCACCGAGCAGCTCACCATGCTTGACCGGCTGGCCAAGCAGGAGCGCAAGGAGGTCGAGGGGGTGCTCAAGGTCCGCGCGAAGTTCGACGCGGAGAAGCAGAAGCTCGACGCGCTGATCGCCACCCAGGTCAAGCAGCAGGACGAGCTGGCGGCGAAGAAGAAGAAGATCGACGCCGAGATCAAGCGGCTCGAGAAGACGCTGCCGGTGACCACGGTCAAGACGGCGGCGTGCCCGACCGTCAACGGCGTGGTCAGCGCGGCCGCCCGGACCGCGATCAAGACCGCCTGTCAGCAGGTCGGCGACCCGTACGTCTGGGGTGCCACCGGGCCGAACTCGTTCGACTGCTCCGGCCTGACCCAGTACGCCTACAAGGCCGCCGGGATCAGCCTGACGCACTTCACCGGCGCACAGTGGAACGAGGGCAAGGCCATCCCGCGCTCCGAGGCGCGCCCCGGTGACCTGGTCTTCTTCTTCAGCGACCTGCACCATGTCGGCCTCTATCTGGGCAACGACAAGATGGTGCACGCGCCGCGGGCCGGTAAACCGGTCCAGGTGGCGAGCATCAACAACATGCCGGTCGCCGGGTTCCGCAGACCCAGCTGATCCATCCGTGCCACGACGAGGGCCCCCGGTCGAATCGACCGGGGGCCCTCGCGTACGTGCCGACGGCTAGCGGGGCGCGCCCAGCGGTGACGGGAGCAGCAGCACGTCGTCCAGGTTGACGTACATGACCCGGTGGCCGAACTGGATCTGCGCGTACCGCAGGTCACCGCGGATGACGGTCCAGTCGCCGGGCGACGACCCGTCGAACGTGACCGCCCGGTAGTACTCGCTCGGCACGATCCCGCCGAGGGCGTACCGCTGCCCGGCGGCGAAGGTGTACTGCAACGGCGAGATCGTCTGGTAGGGCACCCCGGCCGGATAGGCCGCCTGCTCCGGGTAGGCCCGCCCGTAGACCGGCACGGTCGCCTTCCCCGGCCGGGGAGTCACCACGAAGCCGGTGGCCCACTTCGCGGTCCGCGCCGCGGCGGGGTTGTGGAACCACGCCTTCTGGCCGAGGTACCAGATCGCCGTCCAGTCGCCGCGCACCTCGGCCACCGCGTACGTCTGCCCCGCCGAGGCGCGGGCGCCGTGGTCCGAGATGTACATGGTGTCCGGTGTGCCGTCCGGCCGCTCACCGAGGTCGTTGACGAGCGGCGCGTCGTGGCTGGGCGCGCTGTGCAGGACCACCGCGGACGAGCCGCGCAGCGGGCAGGGCTCGGCCGGCGGCGGCGGGGTCGGCACGCCGGGCGGCTGCTGGTTGCACCCGATGAAGGCCGGCCGGTTGGTGGTGACGTCCGGGTCGATGGTGACCAGGCCGGTCCAGGCCGTGCCGGTGGTCCGGAACGGCGCCCTGAGCAGGTCGAAGTAGTGCGACCAGTCCCAGTAGGGGCCCGGGTCCCAGTGCATCCCGGCGACGGTGGACGCCACCGTGCCGGGGACGTTGTCGTGCCCGATGATGTGCTGCCGGTCCAGCGGGATGTTGAACCGCAGCGCCAGGTGCCGCACGAGCTTCGCCGAGGCGCGGTACATCGCCTCGGTGTACCAGGTGCCGTGCCCGGCGAAGCCCTCGTGCTCGATGCCGATGGACTTCGCGTTGACGTACCAGTTGCCGGCCTGCCAGCCGACGTCCTTGGCCTTGATGTGCTGGGCGACGTGCCCGTCCACCGAGCGCAGCGTGTAGTGCCAGCCCAGGTAGTCGGCCTGCTGCACCAACCCGACGCTGGGGCCGTAGTAGCCCTCGGTGTCGTGGATGACGATGTACTCCAGCTTCTGCTGCGCCGGACGGTTGCCCAGGTCGTGGTTGCCGTAGTCGCCGGCGCCCGGGCCGTACTTCTCGTACGGCGCCGGGATCCACTCGCAGCCGAGGCCGACCGGGCACTCCAGCCCGTCCGGCCGCTCCGCCCGACGCAGCCCGAGCCGGTGCAGCCCGGACTGGTCGGCGCTGACCGCCTGGGCGGTGAGGGTGACCTGGTGCCCGTCGTCGGTGCGGCGGCTCGCGCCGGAGCGGAGCTGGTCGTACACCTCGTCGGCGAAGGCCGCGGCGGTCTCCTCGGTGTCGGCGCCCGAGTAGCGGGCGACCGCGCCGTACCAGGCGGCCGGGTCGGTGCTCGCGCCGACCGGTCCGCCGAGCTCCCGCTGGTACGCGGCGAGCAGCGCGGCACCGCCGCGGATGTTGGTGGCCGGATCGGATCGGAGGGCGTCGACGTTCGCGCCGGTGAGCGCGGCGGCGGCCTGCAGGGTCTGCACCGCGGCGGCGAGCGGGGCGTTCCTGCTCGCCGCCGCGTCGGCCGGTGCGGCGACGGTGAACGGTCGGGACTCGTCACCGCGCGGGTCCTCGTGCGCGTCGACGTGGAAGCCTGCGGGCTGCGACGTGACGTGCGCGACGTCGGTCAGGTGCAGCGGCCCGAAGCCGCCGCTGGTGCTCGGCGTGCCGGCGTGGGTGTCCCAGCGGGACTCCAGGTACGAGACGCCGAGCAGGACGTTCTCCGGTACGCCGTACTCCGCCGCCGCGGCGGAGTACTGCTGCTGGCGGTCGTCGGGCGGCGCGGCCGCGGCCGGGACGCCACCGAGTGGCACGGCTGTCGTGGCCGTGACCACGGCCGCGGTGAGCAGGGCGAGTCTGCTCCTCGACAGGGTTGAACGGTGCATCGAACCCCCCAGGTCGGACGGGTAGGGATGGGGTCACCTTGGCCCCGCCGCGACCACTGCGTCAATACCTTTCCATCTATCAACATTCACGGAAGGAAATCTTCATGACGGACCGAGGGTGCGCCACCGCGACCCGGGTACGGAGTGTCACGGCCCCATGGGTTGCGGATCGATAACGACCATCTCTACTCTGGTCATTCGTCGGCCCGCCAACAGTTCCGTCCAGCCGGGGCGGTAACGGTCCGACACCGCCGAGTCGCTCGCGAGCGAGCCGGGGACCCAGGTTTCCGGGGTGAATCCGCAGTCACTGCGGTAGGGCGCCCACCTTCCCGCCCGAACCCGTCAGCTAACCCGGTAGGCGGTCAGGAAGAAGGAGTCCGGAGCCCGGTGGCCCACCATGCCCCGCGGCCTCCGTCCGAGTGGCCGGCGACAGCCGGTCCGGCGACGGTTGCGCCGCGCTCACGCTGGTCCCGCTTCACCCTCATTCTCGCCGCACTGCTCGGCGTCGCCGTCGTCCTGACCGGTGGCGCCAAAGCGGCCCACGCCGACCCGTCGGTCGCCGAGATCGAGCGCCAGATCGACGAGGACTGGAACAAGCTCGAACCCATCATCGAGCGGCACAACGCCACCCGGCAGGACCTCGCCGCCAAGCGCAAGCAGGCCGACGCGCTGGGTGCCCGGATCAAGCCGCTGCAACTCCAGGTCGACCAGGCCATGGACAAGGTCAGCGCGCTCGCGGTACGCGCGTACAAGGGCGAGAACGTCCTCACCATCAACGCCGTGCTCGGCAGCCAGAACCCGAGCGAGGTGGTCGGGCAGCTCGAGCTGCTCGACCGGTTCGCCCACAACCAGCAGCAGGACGTGCAGCAGGTGGCCAACCTGCGCGACCAGCTGGCCCGGCAGAAGGCGCCGCTCGACGAGATGGTCGCCCAACTCACCCGGACCGAGGCCCAGCTCGCGGCCAAGAAGAAGCAGATCAACGCCGAGATCGACCGGCTGCAGAAGCTCCGGATCAAGGTGTACGGCAACGGCGGCGGCGGTTCGCTGCGGCCCGCCCCCTGCCCGGCCACCTATCCGGGTGGGGCCGCCGGCACCGCGGTCAAGTTCGCCTGCGCTCAGATCGGCAAGCCCTACGTCTGGGGCGCCGAGGGCCCAAACTCGTACGACTGCTCCGGCCTGATGCTCGCCGCCTGGGCGAAGGCCGGGGTCTCGCTGCCGCACAACGCGGCGCAGCAGAGCCGGGTGACCAAGAACGTCAGCCGAGCCGACCTGCGCCCCGGTGACCTGGTCTTCTACTACAGCGACATCCACCACGTCGGCATGTACGTCGGTGGCGGTTGGGTGGTGCACGCCTCCCAGGCCGGCGTACCGGTCAAGATGAAGAAGGTCGACGACGGCCCGATCCACAGCTACGGCCGACCCGGCTGATCCGCGTACCTGAGAGAAGGGCCCGCTCCGGCAACGGAGCGGGCCCTTCGTCGTGCGGGGATCAGCGGGTGGGCCAGGCGCGCCAGTTCTGCCAGGAGCGGCTCGGGGTCGGGCCCCGCTGGCCCTGGTAGCGCGAGCCGTAGACGGCCGAGCCGTACGGGTGCTCGGCCGGCGAGGAGAGCCGGAAGATGCAGAGCTGCCCGATCTTCATGCCCGGCCAGAGGGTGATCGGCAGGTTGGCCACGTTGGACAGCTCCAGCGTCACGTGGCCGGAGAAGCCCGGGTCGATGAAGCCGGCGGTGGAGTGGGTCAGCAGGCCCAGCCGGCCGAGGCTCGACTTGCCCTCCAGCCGGCCGGCGAGCTGCTCGCCGAGCGAGATCACCTCGAGGGTCGAGGCGAGCACGAACTCCCCCGGGTGCAGCACGAACGGCTCCCCGTCGGGCACCTCGACCACCGAGGTCAGGTCGTCCTGCTGCATCGCCGGATCGATGTGGGTGTAGAGGTGGTTGTTGAAGACCCGGAAGAGCCGGTCGAGGCGTACGTCGATGCTCGACGGTTGCACCAGGGTGGGCTCGAACGGCTCCAACCCGAGCGTGCCGGCCTTGATCTCGGTGACCAGGTCGCGGTCGGAGAGCAGCATCGGACCACCATAGCGAGGCCCGCCAGGAAGGCCGGATCCGGTGCCGGTGACCAGCGCGTCGCGGTCGCTCCTCGTACATTTGTTCGATAGAATGTCGGCATGGCTTCCTGGTCCGAATTCGCCGCTGACGAGCCCCGCCTCGCCAACGGGATCCGCGTTCTCCTGCAGCAGTACGGTCCGGGCTTCGGCTACCTGGCCACGGTCCGCGCCGACGGCGGGCCCCGGGTGCACCCGGTGTCGCCGGTGATCACCGACGAGGGGCTCTTCTGCTTCGTCATCGACTCGCCCAAACGGCGCGACCTCGAGCGCGACGGGCGCTACGCGCTGCACTCGTTCCCGCCGGAGGAGAGCGACGACGAGGCCTACGTCGCCGGCCACGCCCGACCGGTCACCGATCAGGCCCGGGTGGCCCGGCTGGCCGCGAGCGCCGGGGCGGCGCCGCAGGTCGACTGGCGGCTCTTCGAGTTCACCGTCGACGTGGCGATGCTGGCCCGGCGTGACTCGGGCAGCGCCGGCGGGCCCGCCGAGAGCTTCGGCCGCCCCGCCGTCCAGGTCTGGCTCGATCCGCACGCCGCCGACCGGCCGGCCGCGCCGACGCCGGTGCTGGCCGGCGCCGCCCGATGCGACGCCCACCGCTCGGCCGCCTGAGCACATCCTGGGGAGGAATAAGCCGGTGCCGGCCCCGTCGCGACGGGGCCGGCACCGGTGGTACGCGGAGCGGCTACGCGGCGCGGTAGGCGTTCCACGCGGTCAGCATCCGGCTCGCCTGCCCAGCGGTGAACTGGTACATGCACGAGTCGTAGGTGTAGTCCATGAAGTTGGTGATCGGATCCAGGCCGGTCGCGGTGCAGGTGTCCCGACCGGTCGGGCACTGGTAGGCCGGCGAGGCCTCGGCCGGGGTGTCGCTGACGCTGTCGCCCTGGCCGCCACAGCCACCCTGGAAGGTGTGGTAGAGGTTCAGCCAGTGGCCGACCTCGTGGGTGCCGGTGTCGCCCTGGTTGTAGTTGGTGGAGGTCCCGCCGGGCAGCGACTCGCCCAGCACGACCACGCCGTCCGTGCTGCTCAGCTTCCGCTGCGGGAACGTCGCCCAGCCCAGCAGGTCGTCGCTGAGCTCGCCCAGGTAGACGTTGAGGGTGTTCTTGCCGCCTTCGCGCAGCGCGGTCTTCATCTGCCGCTCGGCCGACGAGCCGTAGACGATCGGGTACCAGGCCGGGTTGGTCACCCGGTTGATCTTCGTCAGTTGGAAGCCGAAGGCGGTCGCCGCGCCACCGGTGCCGCCGGCGTAGGCCTGGTTCAGCACGCTGATCTGCGAGTTGATCATCGAGTCCGGGATGTTGCCGCCGGCGCGGGTGCTGTCCCGCTGGATCACGTGCACGATGACCGGGATGGTGATGGCGGCCAGCGGGGCGGCGCCGGCCCGCTTGTTGCTGCGCTCCCGCAGCGCGGCGGCCAGGTCTGCCTCCCGCTCCTGGGCCTGCTTGACGGTCAGCTCGTTGGGTTCGTGCTTGGTCGCGCCGCCCGCCTTGACGCGGGCGTCCGAGTGGACGTCGGCCGGCTCCGAGCAGGTCTCGGCAGGGGCGGCGGCGAAGGCCGAAGCGGCCGGAACGACGCCCACCGCGGCGGTGCTGAGCAGCAGCGCGAGGGTCGTCGACGCGACACCGGCGGCACGCCGGGTCAGCAGGTTGGGACGAAGTCCCATGGGCCCACCTCTTTCTGTCGGCGTGGCAGGGGGTGTGTCACGCCGTGGCTGAAACGTGTGGCCGACGTTACAACCGATCGACAGATTTGAGAACGCCCATACCTTGTCGTGGGGAAACTTCTTCCTGCCCGTGTGCCGGTGACCGGCCCGGCCGGGTCATCGACCGCCTCCGCCGCCCGCCCCGCCGAACGGGCGTCCGGCGCGCCTCGCGCCGAGGGGTACCTGGGTGCACGGGGCTGGTGACTCAGGTACAGTGGTGCCGCTTGCGGGTGTAGTTCAATGGCAGAACATCAGCTTCCCAAGCTGACAGTGCGGGTTCGATTCCCGTCACCCGCTCCACGCGAAAGGCCCTGGTCAGGACGCGAGTCCCGGCCGGGGCCTTCGACGTTCCCCAGGCCATGCGCAGGTGGCTGGCGATCCACCGGCCACCCGGCACGCTTCCTACCTGTCGTCCTGCCTCGGCCTTCGGCCTGTCCGAGCGGTCAGCCGCCGCCTTCTCGCTGATCTAGGTTGTCTTCTATGCCAGACCGATCCTGGGAGCTGACTCACCGTGACCGCGAGGTTCGGTTGGACGCACTGCGTGCTCTCTTGGCTGGGGCGGAGAGAGGGGACGCGGCCTCGAAGCAGGTCCTCAAGGAGATCGTGACCGGGTACCGGAACTTCGACCCCGAGATCTACTCCCGTGCCTTGAATCTCCTCGTGCTGTTCGGTGACGAGTCGCTGGCCGAAGCGCTCCTTGCCGCGCTTGCCGACCAGGAGTACGGATGCCAGGCGTGGGCCGCGAGCGGCTGCGGGATCCTGCGCCTTCAGGCGGCCGCCCCGGTGTTGATCGACCTACTTCGCCACCCGGATGCTCTCGTCCGCGAGAGCGCCTGCGAAGCTCTGGGAGAGATCCGCGACCCCACCACGATCACGCCCCTCGCGCAGGTGCTCGACGACCCAGCCGAGCACGTCAGAGCCGCTGCCGCGTACGCCCTGGCTGACATCGGTGACGACGACGCGATCGAGCAATTGTGGACTGCGCTGGAGTCGCCCCGCCGGCCCGTGCGTGCCGGCTACCTGTCGGCCGCGCTGGCCCGCCCTGGCACCCAGACGCTCGACCGCCTGATCCAGGCGACCTCACACGACGACCCGGAAGTGCGCTTCTGGGCAGCACGAGCACTCGGCGCTACCGGTGACGATCGAGCCGAGGAACTGTTGACGCACCTCGCGGCCGAGGACCACGCCACGGTGCGAACCGGCGCGCACGTCAGTACCGCGGCCAAGAAGGCGCTGAAGACGCTGCGGAACATCCGCGAACACCGGCGGAAGGCACGCGCCCGAGCGCCGCGCGGATGATCTCGTTCTGGTGTTGCGGGTTGGCGGTGCCGACGGAATCGCAGGCGTTTCGGGCATCACAGTCGGTTCAGCGTGTCCTGCCGAACTGACGGTTCGGGCCGATCAAGGCTCCCGCGGCAGGGAAGCTGCGGCGGCGAGAGCCTCCGCGATGCACTCGTAGTCCTTCACCAGGGGGCCGACCAAGCGCGGTTCGGGCTCGAGCGCCTCGACCAGCCCACGTACCAGATCGCGAATCCTGGCCTCGTGCGACGGCCGACGGATGCGAGGGTGTCGCCGATGGAAGCTGTCCCAGCGGTGGAAGCCGATGTCGACGAGGCGCTCGCGGTCATCGGGTGAGGCGACCGGACATCCCTGATTCCACAGCTTCGCCAACGCCACCAGTGCGGCTGCGTGAGCCGGGTTGGTCATCTCGCCGCTCCGTTGCTTCCGATGGGTGGGCCGCCGGCACCGCGGGGGCGGATGCGATCCCGGCACGGTGCCGCCACGCGTCGACGGCGAGCACCGCGAGCGCGGCCAGGGTCAGGAGCCCGCCGATCAGCGCCAGCAGCCGCGGCCCCGGGCCGGGCAGCAGGATGCCGCCGAGCAGCGACCCGGCGGCGATGCCGGCGTTGAAGGCGGTGCTGACGCCGGCCGACGCGAGATCGGTGCTGCCGGGGGCGAGCTGCAGCATCCGGTTCTGGACGGCGGTGGCGAACGCCGCGTAGGCGATGCCGATGCCGGCGAGCAGGACAACCGTGGCGGGTCGGAGCGCGCCGAGCGCGTACAGGCCGAGCAGGGATGCCGTGCCGATGCTCAGCGGTGTCAGCAGCGACGCGGTCGGGTGGGTGTCGAGGGTGCGGGCCACGATGATCGTGCCGACCACGCCCGCCGCGCCGGAGACGAAGAGCAGTGGCGCCAGCGCGGCGTCGGTGAAGCCGCTGACGTCGAGCAGGAGCGGCGTGACGTAGGTCTGCAGGATCAGGAAGCCGCCGACGCCGACGGCGGTCGCGATCAGGAGCATCGCGAAGCGCCGCGCGTCGGGCGAGGTGCCCCGGGCGGCGCCGCCGGACTCCGGCGAGTAGGACGGGATCAGCACGACGACCACGGCGGCAGCCACCACGCCGATCCCGGCCATGACCGCGAACGCGGCCCGCCAGCCGGCCTGCTGCCCGAGCCAGGTGCCGGCCGGAACCCCGAGCACCGGGGCGAGCGCCGCCCCGGTCGAGAACAGCGCCACCACCCGACCGCGTACCGCGACCGGAAAGAGGCCGGTCACGGCGGGCGAGACGACGGACCAGAACAGCGCCTGGGTGAGCGCGGTGACGAGACGGGCGCCGGCCAGCACGGCGTACGTCGACGCGAACGCGGCCACGGCGTTCGCGGCGGCGAACAGGAGCATGGTGACGCCGAGCAGTTGACGGCGGGGAACCCGTTGGGTCAACCGGGCCAGCGGCACGGATGCCAGCACGACCACCACGGCGTACCCGCTGACCAGCAGGCCCACCTGCGATCGTGAGCGGTCGAGATCGGGCGCGATGAGGGTGAGCAGACCGATCGGCAGCAGCTCGGTCGTGATGAACGCGAACGCGGTGAGGGACAGGACGACAAGGGCTGCCGAGGCCCTGCGCGGCGAAACCTCCGGTGCCAACTTCTGCCTTTCTCAGGACGACGCGAAGCGGCGCCAGGCGTCGTCGGCGACCGCGTTGACGCTGTCGGCTGCGGCGGCGAGGTCTGCGGCGGTGAACCGTTCCGCCTCGCCCACACGCCAGCGGACCGCTCGATACGCGAGATCCGCGTACTCGGGGAACAACTGCGCGAGATAGTCGCCTGCCGTGGCCTTCGAGATGATGTCACCGTGGGCCAGCGTGTAGTGCGACCGCGCGGGCCCGAGCACGAACCAGCTCACCGTCGCGCCGTCCATGACCTCGTCGGGAGCCACGTCGGCCAGCGCTGACGGAATCGACGCCGCTGTCGACTGCCAGTACTCCCGCAGGTTGTCGAGGTTGTAGCGGCGTACCTGCTCCGGGTCGACCCGTACCTCCAGCTCCGCGACAGCCGGGCCACGGACCGGGATGCCGTATCGCTGCAAGGTCAGCCACAGCACCGGCGTCAGTTCACCGCAGGGCATGTCGGTCTTGAGCTCGCCGTCGACCACGAACGGGACGCTTCGCCGGTCACTCGGCCATGACCGCGCCAGCGCGGGCTCCAGATAGACACCGTCGAGATGGGGTTGGCGAGGCATCTCGGCATGGATTCGCGCGAGCTGGGCGAGGTCGTCGACTGTCGCCGGGCGCGAGGTCATGACCACCATGTCGACGTCGCTGGCCCCGGGCTGCCAGGCGCCGAGCGCGGCCGACCCGACGAGGTAGAGGCCGCGCACGTAACCCGGCAGTGCCTCATCGACCGCCCGGAGATAACCCTGCGTCCGCTCCTCGACCACGGGGGTGACCGTAGCAACCAAAGCTCGGGGCGGACATCCGCTTCCCACGGCGTCATGGCTCCTGGTGTCGGTATCGGTCGATCCACTGCTGGTTGAGCTCGTCGGCCTGGCGTTGGTGTCGGGCGGCGATCGTGCTTCCGGCCGGCATGTCGAGCCCGAGGAAGTCGACAACGCGGCGCGTCGTGGTGAGCATGTCCGCGTCGAGTTCCTCGTATCGCACGACGTACGGCTCGATCCCCCACGAGGCGAACCAGGCCTCCCAGGCCGCGTTGTGCTCGCTGATCACCTCGATGAAGTGACCGATGCCGTCCGCGTCGAACCGGGGCGCCTGCCCGTTGCCGGCGCTGCCGCTGATCTCTCCGTTGCCACCGACGAACCACTTGGCGGTCTGCTCCGCGCGTAGCCACGACACGGCCTGGGCCACGAGGTCCTCGCGGCGCAGGAAGACGAAGCGGGTACGGCCGAAAGCTTTCTCCAGTAGCGCGAGGTCGTCGCCGCTGAGGTGCGGGTGGACCGCCGCGAGCTTGCCGACGAGTTCGTCCAGGGTGCCCCACATCAGCTTCGCGCCGAACACGCCGTTGTCGGTCCGCCCGGTGGCCAGTGCGGCCCGGACGTAGTCCGCATAGTCGAACCCGCCTTCGGCGGTGCGGGCGAGCTGCCACCGGTCGGCCCACATCGGCTCGTCGGGTGCGCGGAAGTAGGCCTGCGGTTGACCGGCGACCCCGCTGGACTCCAGCAGCCCCAGCAGCAGCGAACTCCCGGTGCGCGGGGTGGCGCAGACGAAGTAGGAGTCGGTGGATTCCGAAGGCATGACCGCAGATAAATGCAGCGGGGCGGTGGCCCGCAACTGAATTCGTCAGTCGCCGACACCGGGGCCCCTCCTTTTCGGAGCGGGCCCCGGTTCGACTTCGATCAGCTCGCGTGAGGTGACGAGTGGGCGGTCGAGTTCACCCGGAAGCGGTTCCGGCCCGGCCACTCGCGCACGAGTCGCACCGTTCCGGTGGTGGTGAGGGCCGCGCCCTGACCGTCGGCCGCCGTGGCGGTCAGCGTCCAGGTGTAGGCGCCGTTGGGCACCACCCGCCCGGAGCCGTCCGTGCCGTTCCACGCGGTGGCCACCAGGCCGCGGGCCAGGCCACCGGAGAGGGTACGGACGGTCGCGCCGGTGGCCTGGTTCCGGATCACGAGCGTCCAGGAGGCGGCCGGCCTGTTCAGCCACCACTTCGGGGTCCATTGCCGGGTGCCTCCCCTGACGTCCACCGACGTGGCGACGGTGGCGTCGAGCTGGGCGAGGGGCGAGACCGGCACGCCGCTCGGCACCAGGTGGATGCCGCCGTCGGCGCCGACGTGGGCGATCAACCCTGTGTACGGGTCGACGTCCCAGGGACGCCACGACGCGAACTCCCCGGCGGTGTGCGACACCGGCGTACCGCTGCGCACGTCGGTCACCTTCAGCTGCCCGTCCGCCTCCGACGCGACGAAGCCGTCACCCAGCCTTGCCCGCGACCAGGCCGACCCGGAAACGAGCGTCAGCTTCGTCTTCTTGACCGTGTCGTAGACGCCCTGGCCCGCCGCCGAGCCCACGCAGGTCCACAGCAGCCACCGCCCGACGGCCTGGAGGTCATCCAGCAGACACATGGGCCCGAACCACACCTGAGCACCCCGCTGCCCGGTCAGCAGGTCGACCGGGACCACCGTGTCGTTGCCGTCGCGCACCCACAACGTGGTGCCCCACATCGCCTCTACCGTGTCGGTGGTCTTGTACACGCTGAGCCGGTTGTTGAGGTCGACGATCTGAGTTTCCGCTCCAGGGTCGTTGGCCGGCGCGGTAAGAGCGGCGAAACGGCCGCTGACGGCCGCCACCGACTGGTAGACGCGGGAAGCATCGATGCGCGTACCGGGCAGGGGCTCGGTGGGCTCCAGGAGGTGGGGCTGCTGGTCGACCGCAGGATTGCCCCAGGCGCCCGCCACGACCGTCCGGCCGTCACCGGTGTCGTGCAGGCTCGGGCAGGCCAGGGTGTCGCAGCTGGCGGGGACGGGGCCGCGGTCGACACGCGGCCCGACCGTGAGGGAGCCGGTCACGCCGATGTCCCGGGTATGGAGGTAGCGCCAGCCCTGCGAAAGGTCGGTCTCCATGGTGTTCAACCGGCCCTGCGTGAAGGTCAGCCCGTCCGCCGCCTGGATGATCGGCTGCGGGTACGCCTCGGCGACCCTGCGGACCGCCACCTCACCGTCGTCGGCGGCCTCGAGGAGGGAGACTCCCCACTGGTCCCAACCGGTGCCACCGGGAACCAGGAGCGCGCCGTCGGGGGTCGGCATCGGGGTGTGCGACGAACGGGCCAGCAGCGTCTTACGCGTGGTGCCATCGAGAGCGACGACCTCGACCCGCCGGACCGGCAGGAGGTAGCTGGGGCTGCCCAGGGAGGCGTCGTACCGAGACACGATCAGCGTCTCGCCGACCATGCCCAGCAGTTGCGCGTCACCGGTCAGCGGCACCGTTCGGGGGGTGGCGGTCAGGTCGGCGCGTGAGTGGATGAAGACGACGCCGTCCTGCCACCAGAGCAGGTGCGTGGGGGTGAGCGCGGCAAGGCCCGGGCTCGCGTTCTGGCGATACGGCAGCGGGATCAACCGGCCCTGGTCCGCATCGAGCCAGCCGACGTGCCCGCCGGCGCTCGTCCGGTACTGCACCACCTGTCCGTGCGCGTCGGCCAGCGGGGAGAGGCTCTTGAACGTCACGAGGACACCGGCGGGGACACCCTGCACCGGGCGTTGGGTGACGCGACCGTCGTCATGAGTGTCGAGCAGGTGCCAGGTGGTGTCGGCGCTCAGGAAGTTTCCCGTCCTGGTCACGACCGTCCAACCGAGCGTGCTGACGTACTGGTGGCCGGTGGGTAGTACCACCGTGCGAGAGCGCCCGCTCGACATGTCCCGCAGCGCCACGCTCCTGGCGGTGGAGTCGTGGTGGGCGACGATGTCGGAACCCGCACCGAAGTCCGGGACGGAACCGCCCTGCGCGGCGGACGGGTCAACCACCGTGTCGACGCCGGCGTAGCTCGTCCACAGGTGGCCGCGTCCGTACTCGTAGCGAAGGAACCCGGAGGGACCGGCGCTCAGCAGGGCCGTCTGGGGGCGCAGGGCGATGCTGGCGGGGATGACCACCTCGCCGGCGACCGGGTCGGCGTGCGCGGGGCCGGCGGTCAGCGGGACCAGGCCCGCGGCCAGCATGATCGACATTGCGGCGGCGACACTGGCGCGTACGGGCGCACGTCTGGCCACGCTCGTCCTTTCTCAAGACAGCAGGTGAAGGCTGCGGAAAAGGCTGTCCTGCTGGCACACCGACGCGTCGCCAGGGGCGAGGCGGCAACGCAGGGCCGGCGACCGCGGACAAGTTGCCGGAGCCTAGCAGCCAGCTCGACACCACCTTGGACACCTCGCAGATCCCCGCGATCGGGCTCGATCGCTGCCCAGGTTCGTCCGGTCGGCCATTGCCGGAGATCGTTCCGGCTCTCTACGCTCCCGAGGCCCGGCACCTGTCCGGGCCTCAAACCCTGACCGTCATGGGGGATTCGTGCGTACCCTTCGCGGCGCCCTGGTGGGCGCCATCGCACTTCTCGTCATCAGCACAGCATCGGCCGGGCCGGCGCAGGCGGCGGACGTCACGCCGCCGTCGGCCCCCCACACCGCCCTGACCATGAACTTCGAGGGTCTGGGCTACATCGACGGGAGCTTCTCGTACGAGGCGTCCCGAAACACGCTGGAGGTCTACCAGCAGAACGCCAACGGCTACGCGCTCGTGATGCGCGGCTTCACGACGAACCAATGGCACTACCTCGACGTGACACCGCCCATCGGCACCCGCTTCGTGGCGGGCCAGTCGTATCAGACGACGCGGAACTTCTCTCCCCAGCAGTCGACCACCGTCCTGAACGTCAGCGGCGACGGCCAGAGCTGCGACTGGAGCAGCACCCCGGGAACCCTCGACGTCACCCAGGCGGAGTACGGCGACGACGGGAAGTTCACCGCCTTCGCCGCCACCTACTCCGCCCCCTGCGGCGCGAGCGGCCGGGCGAAGGGTGAGATCCGCTTCCAGTCCAGCATCGGCTACCGGGCGACGGACAGCTGGGAGTACCGGCTCCAGGCGGGGCAGCAGCCGGCCGGTATGCCCGGCACGCCGAAGGCCGTCACGGTCGAGGTCAACGGAAGCGAGCCGACCACGTTCGGCGCCGCTTCCCTCTCCGGAGCGGACCCGGGCGCCTTCGAGATCACGGCCAACACCTGCTCGGGCAACACCCTGACGTACGGGCAGACCTGCCAGCTGACCGTCACACCGAAGGCCTCGGTCCTCGGTGAGCAGACCGCCCTGCTGACGCTGGTCGAGAACTCGGTCGCCGGCAAGGTCAGGCGGCTGCTCTCGCTCACCGGCTACGACCCCCGTGACACCACGGCCTCCCCGCCGTACGTGAGCTTCGGTTACGTGCCCGCGTACGACACGTCGGCGCCGCAGACCGTGACGCTCACCGGGGCCACGGATCTGCCGATCACCTTCGGCAAGGCCAGCGTCCAGGGCGACAACGCCGGCATGTTCAAGATCACCAGCGATGGTTGCTCGCAGAAGACCCTGAACAAGGGGCAGACCTGCTCGATGAGCGCGGTGGCGCGCCCGTCGACGGAGCAGGTCGGGGCGATGCTGACGCTTCCGGACAACAGCTTCACCGGTAAGACCGAGGTCTCGCTGGGCGTCAGCGGCTACTCCGACGATCGCGGCACCTACTACCCGGTTTCGCCGTACCGCATCATGGACACCCGGTCCGGCAAGGGCGCTCCGAAGCGCCCGATCGGGCCCGGCTCGGTGGTCGGCCTCCAGGTGACCGGCTCGGGCGGCGTGACGACCGAGGCCGGGACGGTGGTGCTGAACGTGACCGTCACCGGCCCGACCACCGACGGCTTCGTCACCGTCTACCCGGCCGGTCTGTCGCGCCCGACCGCCTCCTCGGTGAACTTCACCAAGGGGTGGACCGGCGCGAACTCGGTCACGGTGAAGGTCGGCGCCGGCGGCAAGGTGAACGTCTACAACAACACCGGCTCGTCACACGTCATCGTCGACGTCGTCGGCTATTACTCCAAGGGCCACGAGTGCTGCTCGGGGTACATGGGCGGCCAGTACCACCCGCTGGCCAAGCCGGTCCGCCTGACCGACACCCGTACCTGGGGTGACGGCCGCATCCCCGGCAGGCACTACATCAACTCGGCGGCGAACTGGGGCACGAGCAATTCGAAGATCCGGGCGTTCGCGGTGAACATCACGGCGACCCAGCCGTCGTCGGCGGGCTTCCTGACCGCCTGGAACGGTTACGCGGGCGGCCGGCCCGACACGTCGACGCTGAACTACACCGCCGGCGCCACCGTGCCGAACTTCGCGATCGTGCCGACGAGCCCGTGTGACCAGTGCGGCAGCGCCACCGGTTGGCCCTCCATCGGGGTGTACACACACGCCTCGGCGCACATCGTGGTCGACATCGTCGGGTTCTACGACGACGGGTCGCTCCCCGACGGCCTGCGGTTCCAGTCGACCGCGCCGACCCGGATCGCGGACACCCGTAGTGGTCAGGGCTGGCCGTCGCGGCTCGGCCCGGGCGGCGTCGCGACGATCCCGACGCCGGCGACGATCGCGGGCACCGACACGTGGGCTCTGGCGACGAACGTGACGGCGGTCAAGCCCACCTCGACGACCGTCCTCACGGTGTGGCCGTCGGGCGCGACCCGACCGGGCACGTCGAACATGAACCCCCGGGCGGGCTCGCTGGTGTCCAACGCCGTGCAGACGATGATCGGTGCGGACAACAAGTTCAACGTCCACAACCTCTCCGGATACACCAACGTGGTGGTCGACGTCGTCGGCACGTTCTACCTCTATCCGCCGTCGCCGCCCGCGGGCTGGGGTACCGGGCTCAGGTCGGTCGCCCCGTCGTCAGGCGCCCGGACCGCGACCCCCGAGGCCGCCGCCCCGGAGGTGTCGACAGCCCAACTGGTGAAGCGGTCCTAGCGACCGCGACACCGCAACGGTAGGAGAGCGGATGGCCTGCGGCTGCATCGCCGCAGGCCATCCGCGTTCCGTTCAGAGGTAGAGACAGAACGGGTGGCCGGCCGGGTCGAGGTGCACCCGTACGTCGTCCTGAGGCTGGAAGTCGGCCAGGGTGGCGCCCGCGGCCACCGCGTGGGCCGAGGCCGCCGCCAGGTCTTCGACCTTGATGTCGAGGTGGGCCATCATCTGCGGATCGTGCGGACCGGCCGGCCAGACCGGTCGTACGTAGGCCGGTTCGCTCTGGAAGGCCAGGCCGGCGCCACCGTCCGGCGCGCGCAGCGTCACCCAGTCCGACTCGTCCTCATGCCGCGACCAGCCCAGCAGGCGTTCGTAGAACGCGGCGAGTTCGCGGGCGTCGGGCGCGTCCAGCACGGTGGTGGTCAGACTCAGCCGAGGTCGATCTGCCATGCCACCGTCCGTACCCACCTCCGGGCAGGCCCCAACCACTCCGGCTAATCAGTCAACTCGCGGAGGTGGCGCAGCCCGGGGCGACCGTCGAGCACTACGTCGCCGACCGGGGTGAACCCGGTCCGCCGGAGCACTCCGAGCGAACCGGCGTTCTCCACCGCGGCCGACGCGACCAGCCGGCGCAGCCCGTACTCGTCGCGGGCCAGGTCGCAGACGCGGCGGACGCCGCCGGTGGCGACCCCACGCCCGGTGGCCCGCTCGGCCACCCGGAAGCCCAGCTCGGCGCCGCCGTCGGCGACGTCGACCAGGTTGAACCGGCCCAGCACGGCCCCGTCGTCGTCGACCAGGACGTGGAAATGGATCAGGCCGGCCGACTGCTCCGCGAGCAGCGCCGCGTGCCGGGCGGCGAAGCCGGTGAAGTAGTCGTCGCCGCGGTCCGGCACCGATCGTGCGAAGAAGGCCCGGTTCTCCCGCTCGAAGCGGAGCAGTGCGGGGGCGTGCCGTGCGTCGAGCCGCTGGAGTTCGGGCATCGCGTGACCGTAGCAACCGGTGGTGCCCGCCCGCCGTCCGATAAACGTGGGTACGGCGTTAACCCGACCGCCCTCCCAGCGCGTTTACCAGCCGGGAGGTACACATACACATGCAGCGATCCGGGGAACTGACGCCGCCGGAGGGCTTCGCCGAGTTCGTCGCGGCGCGCTCCGGCGTGCTGCTGCGTTCGGCCTGGCTGCTCACCGGTGACGCGGGTCGGGCCGAGGACCTGTTGCAGACGGTCCTCGCGGACGCCTGGCGGCGCTGGGCCCGGATCACCACCGCCGGCCATCCCGAGGCGTACGTGCGGAAGGCCCTGTTCACCACGTACGTCTCCTGGTGGCGACGTCGTTGGCGCGGTGAGATCCCGGGCCGGGCGACGGACGAGCCCGGGTACGGCGACATGGCCACCGAATCCGCCAACCGGGACGCAATACGCCGCGCCCTGGCCCGGCTGAGCCGCCAACAGCGGGCGATCGTGGTGCTGCGCTATGTCGAGGACCTCAGCGTGGAGCGGACCGCCGAGTTGCTGGGGTGTTCGCACGGCACGGTCAAGGTGCAGGCCTTCCGCGCGCTCCGGACCCTGCGCACCGACCCGAATCTTGAGCTCTTCGCCGCGTGGAGGTCATGACGTGACGTACGAGGACGAGGACATCAGACTCCTGCTGACCGAGGCGGTCCCCCCGCTGCCGGCGCCGCCGGACCGGCTCGGCGCGGTGGCCCGGCGGGTGCGAAGGCGCCGGCGTCACCAGACCGGGAGCATCCTGCTCGCGGTGGTCCTCACCATCGGGCTGGGCGCCGGCGGCACCGCGCTGGTGACCGGCGGCGACCGCGCTCCGGCCCGGCCCACGGCTGTCGACCCGACCGGGACCGAGGCGCGTTGTCCGGCCGACCTCAGCGAGTTCCCGGATCTTCGGTCGGCCCGGTACGGCGGGTCCGAGCCGCTGGTGCCCGAAGGCGCCGTGGAGGTCACGGCGTGCGAGGTGCCGCATCCGGCCGGCATGGGCGGGGCCACACCGAGTGCCCCCCGGGTGCTGAGCACCGGGGTCGGTGACCTCGTGCGGATGCTCAACTCCCTGCCGCCGCACCAGACCAGGCCCGGCAGCAGGTCACCGGCGGCCGGGCAGCCGGACGACGGCGAGGGCCTCCGCTGCACCATGCAGGCCCGCTACTCCGACATCGCCTACGTGCTGCGCTACCGCGACCGTGCGCCGGTCACCGTCTACACCAGCGCCAACTGTGGGGTGGTGGTGAGCGGCGCCCAGGGTCGGGGGCTGGACCCGGAGCTGTTCACCGGCTTCCTCGACCGGTACCGAGCGCAGGTGGTGGCACGGACGGCACCGGCCACCATCGCCACCCCGGCCTGCCCGTCGACCCTGCCGGTCAGCCGGCTCCGGCTGACCCCGAAACACCCCGGCCTGGACGACCGGATCTCGGTCGACAACCCCAGCCAGCGGCCGCAGCTGCCGACCCGACTGGTGGCCGTGACAGCCTGCCGGTACGAGATCGGCCAGACGACGGCCCGGCTGACCCGGCAGGAGAGCGACCGGGACGGGGCCGACGCCATCCGCCCGGTGCTCAACACCGCGAGCGACAAGGGCAAGGTCACGAACTGCGGTAGTCATCCCGGCTATCCGCCGCCGACCGCCATGGATTCCCTGTTGGTGGCGGACGCGACCGGCGCCACGGCGGAGTTCTGGTTACGTCGGGCACCCTGCACAGCCCTGGTCAGGGGTAAGAGCAGTCCCGTCACGGCGACGGGCGCCCTGCTGGGCGCGGTCGACGACATGCTCGGCCCCAGGTGACCGGGTCGGTGATCCGTTCAGCCGGTGGCGGTGGTGGTCAGCGGGCCGGGATCGCGTCGCGGCAGGGTGGCGATCGATACATGGTCAAGGTCCGTTCCCGGCCCGCCCGGCTAGGCTGGCGATCATGCGGATTGGCATCGTGATCCTTCCCGACCAGCGTTGGTCCGAGTCGCAGCGGCGCTGGCGGCAGGCGGACGAGTGGGGCTTCGACCACGCCTGGACGTACGACCACCTGGGCTGGCGGGACCTCGTCGACGGGCCGTGGTTCGACTCGATCACCACCCTGACCGCGGCAGCGACGGTCACCTCCCGGATCCGCCTCGGCACCCTCGTCGCCTCGCCCAACTTCCGGCACCCGGCCGCGTTCGCCCGGCAGATCACCGCGCTCGACGACGTCTCCGACGGTCGGCTGCTGCTCGGCATCGGCGCCGGTGGCATCGGCTTCGACGCCACCGTGCTCGGCGGCGAGACCCTGCCCCCACGGCAGCGGGTGGACCGGTTCGCCGAGTTCACCGAGCTGCTCGACCTGGTGCTACGCCAGGACGGCACCACCTGGCGCGGCGAGTGGTTCGCCGCCGTGGACGCCCGCAGCAACCCGGGCAGCGTGCAGACCCCACGGGTGCCGTTCGTGCTGGCCGCGAACGGTCCGCGTTCGATGCGGCTGGTGGCCCGCTTCGGTCAGGGCTGGGTCACCACCGGCACCGACGCCGATGACCTGGCGGCCTGGTGGGACGGGATCGCCGAGCTGTCGGCGCGACTCGACCGGACGCTGGACGAGGCCGGCCGCGACCCGGCCACCCTGGACCGGTACCTCTCGCTGGACGCGGCCCCGGTCTTCTCGTTGAGCAGCGCCGACTTCTTCGCCAGCCAGGTCGAGCGGGCGGCCGACCTGGGCTTCACCGACGTGGTCACCCACTGGCCCCGGGCCAGCAGTTGGTACGCCGGGGACGAGGAGATCCTGGTGGACGTGGCCACCCGCCTCCTGCCGGAGCTGCGCGGCTGAGACGCGCGGGCGGCCCCGCGCCCTATCACCGCACGTTTCCGCGTGGGTTGCTCAGGTGCCGAGGTCGCCGGTGCCGATGCCGCCCTCGCCGGCGGAGGTGAGCCGGAAGCGTAGGCAGGCGATCTCCGTGTCGTCGGTGACCGTCGTGCCGAGACGCGCCCAGTAGGCGGCGTGGCCGGAGCGCCAGTCCTCGATCGAGCGGTCCCCCTCGCCCTCGGACCGGGCGAAGTCCCAGCTGACGTCGGCGAAGCGGACCACCTCGACGCCGGTGATCTGCACGACCCCCACCAACTGGTCGGCGTCGTCGACCAGGACCAGCCGCTCGCCGACCTGCTCCAGCTCCTCGCCCTCCGCGGCGTACTCGGTGAGCAGCCCGGCGGTCGCGGTCTTCACCCCGGCGAGCACCAGGGCGTTCAGGTTCGTCCGCAGCTCACCGGGGGTGCCGAGAGCGAGGGTGCGCAGTCCGCCGATCCGAGGCCACATCCTGCCGAGGCTAGGCGAGAGCCCTCGCCCCCGCCGCCGGTTTTCGTCCACCCCCGCGCCGCCGCCCCCGCGGCGTACGGTGACGGAGCGGCAGTCGGAGGATGTGGAGGCGGTCATGGCGGATCGGCGGGCGGTGCTCGTCCCTGGGCAGGCCTACGACACTCAGGCTCCGCTCTTCGCCTACATCGGCGAGGCGCTCCGGCGCTCCGACTTCGACCTGCACGAGATCTCGTGGCAGGTGCCCGAGACGCCTGGCCAGGACCAGATCGGCGCCTGGGTGGCCGAGCAGGTCGCCCCGAGCCTGAACGAACCAACCGACCTGGTGGTCGGCAAGTCGCTCGGCAGCCTCGCCGCGCCGCTCGCCGCCGAGCGGCAGGTGCCGGCCGTCTGGCTCACCCCGCTGCTGCACATGCCGGGGGTGGTGACGGCGTTGGAGCGGGCCACCGAACCGTTCCTGCTCATCGGCGGTGGCGCGGACCCGTTGTGGGACGGCCCGCTGGCCAGCCGGCTCACCCGGCACGTGCTGGAGATCCTGGACGCCGACCACTCGCTGCTGGTGCCCGGTCCGATGGTCGCCTCGGCGGACGCGCTCGGCCGGGTCTGCATGGCGGTCGAGGAGTTCGTCCGGATCACCTCGGTCTAGCGGGCCCCCCTCCGCGGAACCTCAGTCGGGCAGGTCGGTGGCGGTGACCAGGGCGCGGACCCGCAGCTCCGCGGCTACCTCCGGCGGGCAGTCGACGGCGACGGCGGCGGTGCCGACCGGCTCGGCTCCACGGGCCGCGCAGATCTCGTAGAGGGCTCGTACCTGGGCGCCGGTGGCCACCCAGTCGTCCACGACCAGCACCCGGTCGCCCGGCGCGAGGTGCCGGTCCCGGACGGCCAGGTCGACCCGGCGACCCCGGAAGTCGGGTGGGCTCTGCGCCCAGGTCAGGGGGCCGGCCGGCAGTCGACCGTCGCCCGGTTTGTGCGCGGCCACGAATCCCACCCCGAGCGCGGTCGCGGCCAGCGGGCCGACCAGCAGACCGGTGACCGCGGGAGAGACCACCACGGTCGGCCGGGCGGCGCGGAACGGGGCCACCAGGGCCGGGCCCAGCGCGGCCAGCACCGTCGGGTCACGCCACCAGCCGGACACGTCGCTGACCAGGTGGCTCGCACCGGGGCCGGGGTCGATCCAGCGGATCAGTTGGGCCAGACGTTCGGTCAGCTCGGCGGGCATCCGTCCATCTTCGGCCACCGGCTCGGCGCGAGCGGGCAGTGGGGCCGGCCGGCCGACGGCGGGTCGGATGATCGGCTACACGTATCCCTGCATATCCGGGCATACCACCATGATCACGTTGACTTCGGAAGTACTTCTCTCGTTACGGTCCGACCCGGCTTGTTGGCACGACGAAAGGACCGGGCTGGTGGCTGGTAGGCACCTCCGTACCCGCAGGATCTCCTCGCCGGCCGGCATCGCGGCCACGGCGGCGGTCGGGGTGGCGCTCGCCATCGGCGGCACCGTCGGCACCGTCCAGCTGACCTCGGGTTCGGCCGGGTCCCGCCCGGTAGCGGTTGACCTCACCCCCACCACCGCGGCGAGCACGCCGGCACCCAGCTCGCCGGCCGCGTCGCCGAGCGCGAGCAGCACGCCGAGCCCGACCGCCAGCCGCTCCGCGCAGGCGGCCTCGCGCGGCAAGGCGCGCACCGCCGCTCCGAAGCCCTCCCCGACCAAGCGGAAGACGACGGCGCCGGCTCCGAAGGTGCTGGAGAGCGGCAGCTGTGGCGCGTCGTTCTACTCCGACGGGCAGTTGACCGCGAACGGCGAGAACTTCAACCCGGACGAGCTGACCGCGGCGCACAAGACCCTGCCGTTCAACACCAAGGTCCGGGTGACCAACCCGGCCAACGGCAAGTCCGTCACCGTACGGATCAACGACCGCGGGCCGTTCATCGACGGCCGCTGCCTCGACCTGTCCCGGGCCGCCTTCGCCACCATCGCCTCACTGGACGTCGGCGCGACGACGGTCCGGTACGAGGTGCTCGGCTGACCCGGTGCTCGACGGCGATCGGACCGGTGTCGCGATCCAGCCGGGCAGAACCTCCTCAGACGACGGGCCAGGTTCATTCACCCGTTCACGTCAATCAGGCATGCTGTCCCTCGTACGCACGCATCCCTTCCAGTCGGGCCGTAGCCCGCTGAGCCCCGGATCCCGCGCCGGCCTCGGCGCGGCCCTCGCCCTGCTCGTGATCGTCTCGGCGATCGAGCTGGCGGACGGCCGGCCGGCGCACTACATCGCGCTGATGGTGGGGGCCCCATTCCTCGCGGCGGCGCTGGCGTCCTGGCGGGTGGTGCTCGGCGTGGGCATCGCGGCCACCGCTATCGGGACCGCCTTCGCGCTCTGCGACTGGTCGATCTCCCTGGTCAACGGCGTGAACGTGGCGGGCATCGCGCTGGCCACCGCGATCGCGGCCTCGGTGGCCTCGGTGCGCCAGCGGCAGGCGGAGCGGATCGCCGAGCTGACCAAGCTCGCGGCGGTGGCCCAGCAGGCGGTGCTGCGTCCGCTCGGCCCGCAGGTCGGCACGCTCTCGGTCGCCGGTCGCTACATCTCCTCCACCGCCACCGCGGAGATTGGCGGTGACCTGTACGAGGCGATCGACACCCCGTACGGCGTCCGCATGATCATCGGTGACGTTCGCGGCAAGGGCCTGGACGCGGTCCGGTTGGCCAGCATCGTGCTCGGCTCCTACCGGCACGTGGCGTACGAGCGGGCCGATCTGCGCGCGGTCGTCACCGACCTGGACCGAGCGGTGGCCCGCAGCGTGGGCGACGAGGACTTCGTGACCGCCGCGCTGGTCGAGGAGCGGGGTGGCACCCTCACGATCGTCAACTGCGGGCACCCGCCGCCGTTACTGCTGCGGCGCGGCGCGGTGATCCCGCTCGAACCGCCCGCGCCGGCGCCCCCGCTCGGCTTCATGCCGGTGGTACGGCCCCGGGTCGAGCGGCTGGAGCCAGGTGACCGGCTGCTGCTCTTCACCGACGGGCTGGGCGAGGCGCGCCGGGACGGGGAGTTCTTCCCGACCGCCGACCGGGCCTGGCGGCTGCTCGGCCACGGCACGGTCGCCGACGGGCTGGCCTCGCTGGAGACCGCGCTGGTGGAGTGGGTGCACGGCCGGCTCGACGACGACATCGCGCTGGTCCTGATGGAGTACGCCGGTCCCCGTACCGGGGCGACGGCGGCCGTGCCGAGCTGGGAGGTCGGCGCGGCGGAGAGCTGAAATACGCTCGCCTGACGTGCCGGGGGCACACCCGAACCGGAAGTGTGTAATGGCTGTCACTTCGGCGATCATCTTGTCGCTGCCTACCCACCGGTAATACAGTCGGGGTTACTGATCGGTAACACGTGTCCGGAAGCGGGGGCCAGCGAGCATGACCCACTACAAGAGCAACCTTCGGGACCTCGAGTTCAACCTCTTCGAGGTCTTCGGGGCGGACCGGGCGTTCGGCCAGGAGCCGTACTCCGACCTCGACGTCGACACCGCGCGCAGCTTCCTCGCCGAGGTCGACCGCCTCGCCCGCGAGGATCTGGCCGCCAGCTACACGGACAGCGACCGGAACCCGCCGGTCTTCGACCCGGCCACGCACACCGCGCCGCTGCCGGAGTCGTTCAAGAAGTCGTACCGGGCGTTCATGGAGTCCGAGTTCTGGCGGCTGGACCTTCCTCCGGAGCTGGACGGCACCAACGCCCCGCGGGCCCTCTGGTGGGCGCTCGCCGAGCTGGTCCTCGGCTCGAACGCCCCGGTCTGGATGTACGCCTCCGGCCCGTCCTTCGCCCACGTGCTGCACGTCGAGGGCACCGAGCGGCAGAAGAAGTGGGCCAAGCTCTTCATCGACAAGCAGTGGGGCTCGACGATGGTGCTGACCGAGCCGGACGCCGGTTCGGACGTGGGCGCCGGCCGCGCCCGCGCCATCCAGCAGCCGGACGGCTCGTGGCACATCGAGGGCGTCAAGCGCTTCATCACCTCGGGCGAGCACGACCTGACCGACAACATCGTGCACTACGTGCTGGCCCGCCCGGTGGGCGTCGAGGGCGTCGGCGGCCCGGGCACGAAGGGTCTCTCCCTCTTCGTCGTGCCGAAGTTCCACTTCGACGAGGAGACCGGCGAGCTGGGCGAGCGCAACGGCGTCTTCGCCACCAACGTCGAGCACAAGATGGGCCTGAAGGTCTCGAACACCTGCGAGATGACCTTCGGTGAGCACGGCGTACCGGCCAAGGGCTGGCTGCTCGGTGACAGGCACGACGGCATCCGGCAGATGTTCATGATCATCGAGTACGCCCGGATGATGGTCGGCACCAAGGCGATCGCTACCCTCTCCACCGGCTACCTGAACGCCCTCGAGTACGCGAAGAACCGGGTCCAGGGCGCCGACCTGATCCAGCAGGCCGACAAGGCAGCGCCTCGGGTGACCATCACCCACCACCCGGACGTGCGGCGTTCGCTGCTGATGCAGAAGTCGTACGCCGAGGGCCTGCGCGCGCTGGTCCTGTACACCGCCTCCTGGCAGGACAAGGTCGCCATCGCCGAGGCGGCCGGCGACGAGAAGGCCACCGCGCTCGCCAAGCGGGTCAACGACCTGCTGCTCCCGTTGGTCAAGGGCGTCGGCTCGGAGCGGGCGTACGAGCTGCTCGGGCACGAGGCGCTGCAGACCTTCGGCGGCTCGGGCTTCCTGCAGGACTACCCGCTGGAGCAGTACGTCCGCGACGCCAAGATCGACACCCTGTACGAGGGCACCACCGCGATCCAGAGCCTCGACCTGGTCTTCCGGAAGATCGTCCGGGACAACGGCAAGGCCCTCATGGCGGTCGCCGGCGAGATCCAGGAGTTCATCACCTCCGAGGCCGGCAACGGCCAGCTCAAGGAGGAGCGTCAGGCGCTCGGCAAGGCGCTCGCCGAGATCCAGACCATGCTGGGCGTGATGACCGGCTGGCTGGGCGAGGCGCAGGGCGGCGACGCCCGGGCGCTCTACAAGGTCGGGCTGAGCAGCCGGCGGTTCCTGCTGGCGATCGGCGACCTGGTGGTCGGCTGGCTGCTGCAGAAGCAGGCCGACGTGGCCCTGCGCGCGCTGAGCGGCGAGGTCTCCACCGCCGACCAGGCGTTCTACACCGGCAAGGTGGCCGCCGCCCGGTTCTTCGCCCGCGAGGTGCTGCCCCGCATCGGCGCCGACCGGCGGATCATCGAGGGTGCCGACCTGGAGATCATGGACCTCCCGGAGGAAGCCTTCTGAGGCATGGCCCGCGCTCCGGCGCGGGCGCACGGCCGGACCTGCTCCGGCCACGAAGCGGCACGACGGCCGGCGGGCAGCAGCCCGCCGGCCGTCGGCGTCCCGGCCCGAGCGATCTGCGGCCTCTGGCGGCGGGGCGCTGGCACGCCTTGGCCGCCTCGCTCTGCTTCAGCGGAGGCAACAGGCTGCGGTGCGGGCCGACGGTGGCCCGGCCCTTTCGCCGCCTTTGCTCTGCTTCAGCCGAGGCAACACTCCGAGCCCGAAAGTGTCGCCGCCGCTGAAGCAGAGCAAAGGGTGTGCGCAGGGGGTCACCGCCGCCGCGCCCATTCTGTGCCGAGTGTCCGGGTTCCCGAGGTCCGGCGGCGCATTCGGTGAGCCGAGCCGGGTAGCCCGTGGCCGTGGCGGGTAACCGTCGCCGGACCACGTCGGAACGCGCCCGGAGCCACCGCACGGGGGAGTGCAGCGCACATGGGCATTGGTAGTGGGATCTTCCTGATCGCGATCGGCGCGATCCTGACCTTCGCCATCAGAGCCAACGTCTGGTGGGTGGACCTGCGCGCGGTCGGCTGGGTGTTCATCCTGGCCGGGCTGGGCGTCCTGCTCACCACGCTCTGGTTCTGGCAGGACCGGCGCAAGCGGGCCCGCACCCTCATCGTGGAGGAGAACCGGCTGTCTCATCCGACCGCGATGATGCCGCCGCCGCCGGACCCACCGCCGCCGACCGCGCCACCCTCCTGAGCCATGTGACGCTGAGCCACCCGCCGACCGGCGGGTGGCTCAGCCGCGTGCGGTGTGCCGGTCGATGATCTCCGCGCCACCCCGGTCCAGCTCGGCCCAGGGCTGCGATCCGCGGTGCACGGCCAGGTCGGTGGTACGCAGCCCCTCCGGGTCGGCCCGCTGCGGGTCGAGCAGCGCCGACAGCAGCGAGATCCCCGGGTTGTGCGCGATCAGCAGCACCGTGCGGGCCGTCGGGTCCACCCGGCGGATCAGCGCCAACAGGTCCTCCGGCTGCGCCTCGTAGGCGTCCGGCTCATACCGCACGTCCGGGCGGGGACCGGCGGAACCACCCTCCGGTGGCGCACCGGTCATGCCCATCGCCACCCCATGCCAGGTCTCCCGGGTCCGCCGGGCGTCGGAGCAGAGCACCACGTCGGGCAGCAGACCGTGCTTGGCGAGCCAGGCGCCGGCGGCCTCCGCGTCGGCCCGCCCTCGACTGGTCAGCGGTCGATCCGCGTCCGGAGTCTCCTCGGACTGCACGGCCTTGGAGTGCCGCAACAGCACCAGTGTCCGTTCCCCGGCGTACCCGTCCGTCATGCCCCCAGCTTGCCCGATTGGCGATCACGGTGCCGGGGTAAGTCGATGGGTGCCGCAACCTCACCGATGGCCGCGGCGGGAAGAAACGCCAGCTGACAGCCGAGGAGGCGACGATGGGCATTGGTGGCAGCATTTTCCTGATCGCACTGGGTGCGATCTTCGCGTTCGCCGTGGAAGCCGACCTGGGCTGGCTCAACCTGGCCGTCGTCGGATGGGTGCTGATGCTCGCCGGTGTCGCGGGCCTGCTCGTCACCCTCTACTTCTGGAACAGCCGCCGGCGCACGGTGGTCACGACCGCCCCCGTCCGCGAGGACCGCGTGGTGACCGACCGGGTGGTGCCGGCGCAGGACGACCGGGTCGTGCAGGAGTACCGCGAGGTGCATCGGCCCGGCCGCACGGTCTGAGCCAACCACTGCTCCCGGGGGCCCCGCAGCGTCGCGGGGCCCTCGGTGTGCCCGGGCTCAGGCGAAGAGCGCGAAGTAGATCGCGATGTGGTGGCAGATCGCGGCCACCAGCGTGCAGGCGTGGAAGAACTCGTGGTGGCCGAAGACCGTCGGCCAGGGGTTCGGCCGGCGTAGCGCGTAGAAGACCGCGCCGACGCTGTAGATCGCGCCCCCGGTTAGCAGCAGCACCAGCGCCGTCACCCCGCCCTGGTGCAGGATCTGCGGCAGCATCGCCACCGCCACCCAGCCGAGCGCCAGGTAGAGCGGCGCGGAGAGCCAGCGGGGGGCGTGCGGCCAGATCATCTTCAGCGCCACGCCGGCGAGCGCGCCGCCCCAGACCACGGCGAGCATGATGGTCGCCAGGCGCTGCTCCAGCAGCAGCACGCAGAACGGCGTGTACGTCCCGGCGATGAACACGAAGATCATCGAGTGGTCCATCCGGCGCATGATCTGGTAGCCCCGCTCCGACCACACCCGACGGTGGTAGAGAGCGCTGGTGCCGAAGAGCCCACAGACGGTCAGGCTGTAGACGACACAGCTGACCAGGGGCGCCCAGCCCGGCCGGGTGGCGGCGATCGAGCAGAGCACGATCCCGCAGACCAGGGCGACGAAAAACGCGTACGCGTGCAGCCAGCCGCGCATCCGGGGTTTACCGATGTCGACCGGCTTGAGCCGAAGCGGTGCGGAGGTGGTCACCACAACAGGTTACGACACCGTAGGTTACTTGGAAGTAGTGCGTCTCGTCACGCGGATCCACCCGCGACGGTCGGTACCGCGCGCGGCCGTGGTCGGCGAAGATGGCGGGATGCGGATCCGGCCGGTCGGGGCGCACGCCCTGCTGCTCGACTGCGCGGAACCCGGTGCGCCGGCCGGGGTCGACCTCGCCGGTCTGGTGGAGGCGTGGCGGGCAGAGCTGTCCCGCCGCCGCGATCTTGGTGAGCTGACCGCCGTCGAGATCGTCCCGGCGGCCGCCACCGTCCTGCTCGACGGGGTACCGGACCCGGCGACGACCGCCCCGCTGATCGCGAGCTGGGTTCCGCGTCCCGCCGCCGTGGCAGGCGCCGCCGGGACGATCGAGGTGCCGGTGACGTACGACGGCGCTGACCTGCCGATCGTCGCGGAGCACTGGGCCACCACCGTGCCGGCGGTGGTCGAGCGGCTGGCCGGCACCGAGTTCCGGGTGGCCTTCTGCGGCTTCGCGCCCGGGTTCCCCTACCTGACCGGGCTGCCGGCCGAGCTGGCGCTACCCCGGCTGCCCACCCCCCGCCCCCGGGTGCCGGCCGGCTCGGTCGCCCTGGCCGGCCCGTACGCCGGCATCTACCCGAGCGCGTCGCCGGGTGGCTGGCTGCTCGTCGGACGGACCGGGATGGTGCTCTTCGACGTCGCCGCCGACCCGCCGGCCCGGCTGACCCCGGGCACCCGAGTTCGCCTCACGAACGACGGGGGCTCGGCATGACCGGCGCCATCGAGGTGCTTCGGGCCGGGGCGCTCACCACGGTGCAGGACCTGGGCCGGCCCGGCTTCGCCCACCTCGGGGTGCCCCGTTCCGGCGCACTGGACCCGACCGCGATGCGGCTGGCGAACCGGCTGGTCGGCAACCCGGAGACGGCCGCCGGGCTGGAGGTCACGCTGACCGGGTGCGCGCTGCGGCTGTCCCGGGCGGCCACCGTCGCCCTCACCGGCGCCGAGGTGGAGGTCCGGGTGGACCAGCGTCCGGGCGACGCGGGCCGGCCGCTCTCCGTACCGGCCGGGGCGGTGCTGCGGATCGGCCCCGCCCGGCGCGGCGTGCGCAGCTGGCTGGCGATCTGCGGCGGGATCGACGTGCCGCCGGTCCTGGGCAGCCGCTCCACCGACACCCTCTCCGGGCTGGGTCCGCGCGCGCTGCGCGACGGTGACCGGCTGCCGCTCGGCGTGCCGGTCGGGCCGCCCGCACCGGTCGACCTCACCGTCGGCCCGTCGCCCCGCGACGAGCTGCGGCTCGCCGTCCGGCTCGGCCCGCGCGACGACTGGTTCACCCCGGCCGCGTTCGAGCGGCTCTTTGGCAGCGCGTACACGATCAGCCCGGTGAGCAACCGGGTCGGCGCGCGACTGGTCGGCGCGGACCTGCCCCGCGCGGTGCCGGGCGAGCTGCCCAGCGAAGGGATCGTGCTCGGCGCGGTGCAGGTGCCGGCGGACGGCCAACCGTTGATCTTCCTGGCGGACCACCCGACCACCGGCGGCTATCCGGTCATCGGGGTGGTGGCCGACGTGACCCCGCTCGCGCAGGCCCGGCCAGGTACTACCGTCAGATTCCATGGACCTCAACGCTGACCTGGGCGAGGGATTCGGCATCTGGCGGCTCGGCGACGACGAGGCGCTGCTGGGCCTGGTCACCTCCGCCAACGTCGCCTGCGGCTTCCACGGCGGTGACGCACCCACGATGCGCCGGGTCTGTGAGGCGGCGGTGCGCCGCGGTGTCGCGGTGGGCGCCCAGGTCGGCTACCGGGACCTGGCGGGGTTCGGCCGGCGGCACATCGCGTACGATTTCGCGGAGCTGCGTGACGAGGTCCTGTACCAGCTCGGTGCGCTGGACGCGTTCTGCCGGCTGTTCCGCACCCGGGTCCGCTACCTGAAGCCGCACGGCGCGCTCTACCACGCGGCGGCACACGACGAGTCCCAGGCGGCGGCGCTGGTCGCGGCGGTCGGCGAGTACGACGATCAGCTGCCGCTGCTCTGCTCGTCCGGGTCGGTGCTCGCCCAACTGGCGGTCGGTGCCGGGCTGCGGGTGGTCGGCGAGGGCTTCGCCGACCGTGGCTACCTGCCCAACGGCACCCTGGTGCCCCGCGGTGCGTCGGGCGCCCTGGTCACCGACCCGGAGCAGGTCGCCGAGCGGGCGCTCCGGATGGCCACCGAGCAGACCGTGGTGGCGGTGGACGGCAGCGTCGTCCCGTGCCCGGTCGAGTCGATCTGCCTGCACGGCGACAGCCACGGGGCGGTCGCCGCCGCGGAGATGGTCCGCGCCTCGCTGATCGACGCCGGCGTCCAGCTCAGCCCCTTCACCGGCTGAGCGCAGGCCCCGGCGCTCAGCACCGGGGCCCGGGTCTCAGGCGTCCAGGCCGCGAAGGACCAGCGGCAGGCGGGCGACGCCGGTGTCGACCACCCGGACCGGCACCCCCCAGTCCTGCCGGGTCAGGTGGCAGGCCGCGTGCTCGACGTCCGCGTCGCAGGTCGCCGCCTGCGCGGTCACCTGCAGCACGCCGCCGGCCACCTCGCCGTTGACCACCAGCCGGCGGGACAGCTCGGTGCCGCTGCCGGCCCCCTCGACGAGCAGCTCCGGTGGCGAGGCGGAGATCACCAACCGGGTGGACGGGCCGTACGTCTCGTCCAGCTTCTGGCCGGGCGCCGGGGTGAAGATGATGTCCAGGGTCAGCTCGCCGGCGGTGACGTCGGTCGGCTTCCGTTCGGTGCGGTGCCGGGGGCCGTCCACCGTGCTCGCGCCGGCAGCGGAGAGCGCGCCGGGGGCCAGCCGGGTGAGCCGGTGCGCGGCGGACTCGACCACCAGCACCTCGCCCTCCGGGGTGAGCACCAGGTCGCTCGGCTCGGCCAGGCCGTCGGCGACGGTGGAGACCTGGGCGGTCTCCGGGTCGAAGCGCCGGACCGCCCCGTTGTACGTGTCGGCGACCAGCACCGACCCGTCGGGCAGCGCGCACACCCCCAGCGGGTGCTGGAGCAGCGCCGTCTCGGCCGGCCCGTCGACGTGGCCGAAGTCGAAGAGCCCCTGCCCGACCGCGGTGCCCAGCACCCCGTTCTCGATGTACCGGATCGCACTGGTCTCGCTGTCGGCGATCCAGAGCCGGGTGCCGTCGGCGGAGACGGAGAGGCCGGAGGGCTGCGCCATCCACGCCTCGGCCAGCAGGCCGTCGCGGAGCGCCTCGACGGTGGTGCCGGCGTACATGCCGGCGGTCCGCTTGATCGGGTCGAACCACCAGAGCTGGTGGATGCCGGCCATCGCGATGATCAGCTTGTCGTCGTACCAGGCCAGGTCCCAGGGGGAGGACAGGTCGACCGAGAGCGCGTCGTGCGCGTGGTCGTCGACCGTCGAGCGCCACTGCCGCCCGGTGCCGGCCACGGTGACCACCTCGCCGGTGGCGAGCCGTACGCCGCGCAGCAGGTGGTTGACGGTGTCCGCGACGACCAGGTCGTAGCCGGCCACCTCCGCCACGTGCTTCGGGAGCAGGCAGAGCCCCTGTGGCTCGGAGAAGGTCGCCGCCCCGGCGGGCCCGTCGACCCGACCCCGACTACCCGAGCCGATCCGGCGGACCAGCCGCTCGCCGTCCGGTGCCAGCTCGGCCAGCGAGTGCCGGGCCGAGTCGGAGACCAGCAGGTTGCCGGAGTCGAGCAGCACGGCCTTGCCGGGGAAGCGCAGCGTGGTCTCCGGCTCGGCGGGCGGGACGTAGGGGCCGTCGCCCCGGTGCAACGTGCCCTTCGCCTCGTGGGTGGCGATCAGCTCGTCAATCAGCCGGGCCAGGCCCTCGGCGTGACCCTCGCCGGCCATGGTGGCCACCACGTAACCCTCGGGGTCGATCACCGACAGGGTCGGCCAGGCGCGGGCCGCGTACTGCTGCCACGTGATCAGCTCGGGGTCGTCGAGGACCGGGTGGTGCACCCCGTACCGTTCGACTGCCGCCGCCAACGCGTCCGGGTCCTTTTCGTGCTCGAACTTCGGCGAGTGGACGCCGATCACGACGAGCACGTCGCCGTACTTCTCTTCGAGCGGGCGCAGTTCGTCGAGCACGTGCAGGCAGTTGATGCAGCAGAAGGTCCAGAAATCGGCCAACACGATCTTGCCGCGGAGGTCGGCGAGCTTCAGCTCACGCCCACCGGTGTTCAGCCAGCCCCGACCGCGCAGCTCGGGGGCCCGTACTCGTGCGCTCATGCGTCCAGTCTGCCGGAGACCGGTGGCCGGGTCGGCCGGTACCCCGAGCGGGCTCGATCACACCCCAGGGAGTGGCCGGCGGCGGATGCGACGGCGGGGCCACGGAGGTCCGTGGCCCCGCCGTCGGGATGGTCCTACTGTCCGGCCGGCTTCAGGCAGAGCACCCGGTTGGACCCGCCACCCGACAGCTCCACCCGCGGCTGGGCCGGGTCGGCGCACTTGTCCTTGTTGTCCACCTTGGAGGTCACCGTGAACGCGTTGGCCTCGCCGCAGTCCGCGGCCACGGCACCCTCGCCGTCCTGCTTCACGCAGGTGCCGACGGCCGGGTCGAACGCCGGCGCCTCGTTCCCGCCGCCGACCTTGCCGAGCAGCATGAGCAGACCCAGCGGCACCGCCAGGATGAGCACCGCGGCGACCAGCACGGCCGCCAGCACCCGGCCGTTGCGCACCTTCGGCGTCGGCGCCTCGACCTTCGGCTCCTCGTCCGGCTTGAACGCGTCGAAGCGTCCCTGGTCGGACTCGGAGGCGGCCGGCGCGGTCTGTCCCCAGGACGGCAGGGGCTGCTGCTGCGGAGGCGGCGGGAACGGCGGGGGGAACCCGCCGGGCGCCGGGTCGGCCGTGCCGGGCGGGCCGTAACCGGGCATCCCACCCATGCCGGGATCGCCGTGCGGCGAAGCCGGCGAGCCGAACGGGTCAGCCGGCCGCTCCGTCCCGGGGTGCGGGCGCACGCCGTTCATCGGCCGGTTGCTGCTCGGCGCGTCGACGAAGGACGGCACGCCCGGCGGGAAGGCCGGTGGGGCGGACGGGCCGGCGTTCAGCGGCGGGTTCTCGGCGAAGCCGCTCGGCGGCGGCACCCGGTCGTCGAAGCGAGGCTCCGGCCCGGACTCGGGCCGGTGCTCCATGCCGTACGGGTCGGGCTCGGCCTGCACCGGCTCGTCCGCGGTCTCGGGGCGGGCCGGCCGGCCGTAGACCCGGGGCTGCGGGGCGGGTGAACCCGACGGGTGCATGGCCTGGTCGGTCGGGGGCATCACCCGGCTGGCCAGCGGCACCGAGGCGCTCGCTGCGGCCCGGCCCACCGCGCCGGCGTCGGCCTGCGGTACGGACGCGCGGGCGGCCGCACCCGACTCCGGGGAGGTACGCGGCGCGGGCACCACGGGCCCGGCCGAGGACGGCTCCTCGTTGCGGGCCTCGGCCTGACCCCAACCGGACTGCTCCTGCTCGTACGACTGCCTGGCACCGTCGCCACCGGCCCGGTCGGGCCAGTCGGCGCGCTCGGCCGCCGGGGAGCCGTACGGGGCCGGCGAGCCGAACTCGGCCGGCGGGGCGTAGTCGGCGGGCGGGGCGGCGGCCAGGCTGGCGCCGGGTACCCGCTGCTCCTGCGGGGGCAGCGGCACCGCGTTGGCCGGTGAGATGCCCGGCGCCGGGCCGGGCTGGTAGACGGGCTGCTCCTCGGCCTGTTCCGGGGCCCGGCCAGCCGCGGGGTCGGCATCGGCCCGGCCCCACGCCTCGCTGGCCGACCACGGCTCGACCTCCGACACGGCGGGCCGCTCGGCGCCGGTCCACTGCGCGGGGTTCTCCGCACCCCAGGCCGGGGCGGCGTCGGCACCGGGCACGCTCGCGCTGGCCCGGGCCGGCGCGCCGTTCGGCTCCGCGGCAGCCCAGCCGCCGGAGGGGGCGGCGTCGTCCTGAGTCGAGCCGGCAGGGCTCTCACCCCAGCCGCCCGGGGCGGCGTTCCCCTGCGGCCGCTCGTCGTTCTGCGCGAGCATCCAGTCGGGCTGCCCCGGCCGGTCCTCCGGCGCGGTGGCGGTACCCCAGCCGGCCGGCTGCGCGGCCTCGTCCGGCTGCGCCCCGGCCGCTGCCGGCCAGCCGCCGGAGCCGGCCGGGTCCTGCTGGCTGGCCCAGCCGCCGGAGGCTGCCGGGTCCTGCTGCGCGGCCCAACCGCCGGAGCGGGCCGGGTCGTCCGCCGCCGGCACCTGCGCGGCACCGCGCGCGGCGGGCTCGGGCTGGCCCCAGGCCGGCGCCGACTGCTCGGCCTGGCCCCAGGTCTGGCCGGACTGCTCGGCCTGTCCCCAGGCCTGCTGACCGTTCTGCTGGCCACCGTCGGCCCAGCCGCCGGCGTTCGCCGGGGCGTCCTGCTGCGCGGGCCCGTCGGCCCAGCCGCCAGCACGGGCGGCCGGCGTGTCCTGCTGCCCACCGTCGGCCCAGCCGCCGCCGGCCGGGCCGGGCTGCCCGGTGCCGGCCCAGCCGTCGGCGCGGCCCGGGTCGTCCTGCGGTGCGGTGCCGGCGGCCTCCTGCTGGGCCCAACCGCCGGAGCGGGCCGAGTCGCCCTGGGGCCAGGCCTGCGTGGCCGGCGCGGGGGCCGGCACCTGCGCCGCACCGCGGGCGGCCGGCTGGGACTGCGCCCAGGCGGGCTGCTCGGCGCCGGCCCAGGCCGGGCCGGGCTGCTGTTCAGGCTGCGCACCCCAGCCGGGCTGGGCGGTGCCGGTCGCGGCCCAGGCCGGGTCGGGTTGCTGCGCGCCGCCGGTGCTCGCCCACGGGCCGGGTTGCCCCGCCTCGGCGGGCGGCGGCACCTGCGCGGTGCCCCACTGCGGAACGGGGGACTGGTCCTGCTGCCCCGTCCAGGCGGGGGCGGGCGGGTTGGATCCTGCCGGCGGCGGGGGCGCCCAGCCCAGGTCCGGGCCGGCGGCGCCGTAGCCGTTCCCTGGCTGCGCCGGCCGGTCGCCGTACGGCGCCGGTCCGCCGGCGCCCGGTGACACCTCGTCCGGCTCCTGGCCGGGGTGGTGCGGGCCCTCGGACGTCATCGGTGCGCCTCCTCCATCACATTCGGCCGCCCGTGCCGATCGGTTTCCTCGGCAGGGCTGCCGGCGTCGCCGGCATGCCGGCCGTGCCGGGCTCCCCGCACCGTATCCGGTGGCCGCCCGCGGCCTCCGGGGAGCACCGGTCGTCACTCCCTGTGGCCGGACGATGTCGAACTGCTTCTATCGGCTCGACCTCGCCGGGTCGGCGGGCGACGACCGAAGCCCACCGTACCGGGCGCTGCGGCTAGGTGGAATCCCGGTGCCGACGGGTGTGAAACGCCGATGACCCGCCCGGGGCGTCCGGGCGGGTCATCGATCTGGAGGAGAAGAGGAACGTGGTGGCGCGTCAGCTCATGTGACGCTGGGCGATGGCGAGGAGCTCCTCGCGGACCGCCGGCGAGTTCGCCGAGCGCAGCGCGTGCTCGATGGCACGCGCGCGGCGGGTGGCGTCGCGACGGGTCCGGATCCGCTCGATCATGCTCATGGTGTCTCTCCTCCTGGCTATTCGGTTGTCAGCCCCTGGTGTCTCTATTTAACCGCACCGGAGGGCCAACTTCCATCGATTATTAGGTGAGCTGAGACACCAGCCGAACAATCGAAGGTAAAACGAGCCGGCTGCTTAGGTTTCCGCCTGCCAACGGACACGGCCGGTGTGCCGGGCGTTAACCCGAGGCACACCGGCCGTGGCTGGTGGAGAAGGACCGGTCAGGTCCAGGCGAGCAGCGCCGCCTCCGGGTCGGCGAGGAAGTCGCCGATGTCGCGGAGGAACTTCGAGCCGAGCTCACCGTCGATGATCCGGTGGTCGAAGGAGAGGCCCAGCGTGGTGACCTGGCGCGGGCGGACCTTGCCCTTGTGCACCCAGGGCATCTCCCGGACGGCACCGAAGGCCAGGATCGCCGACTCGCCCGGAGGCAGGATCGGCGTACCGGTGTCCACCCCGAACACCCCGACGTTGGTGATGGTCAGGGTGCCGCCGGACATGTCCGCCGGCGAGGTGCGGCCGGCCTTCGCCGTCTGCACCAGCCCGGTCATCGCGTCGGCCAGCTCGCGCAGCGTGAGCCGCCCGGCGTCCTTGATGTTCGGCACGATCAGGCCGCGCTCGGTGGCCGCCGCGATGCCGAGGTTGACGTACTCCTTGACCACGATCTCGTCGCCGGCCCAGGTCGAGTTGACCATCGGGTGCCGCTTGACCGCCAACAGCACCGCCTTCGCCACCAGCAGCAGTGGCGAGACCCGGACGTCGCGCCACTCCCGCCGGCCGCGCAGCCGGTCCAGCGCCTTCATCGCCCGGGTCATGTCGACGGTCAGGAACTCCGTCACGTGCGGGGCGGTGAAGGCCGACCGGGACATGTTCTCGGCGGTGAGCTTGCGTACCCCCTTGACCGGGATGCGCTGCTCGCGGTCCGCGCCGAAGCTCGGAGCCGTCGTGCCGACCACCGTCGCCGTGATCGGCTCGGCCGTCGCCACGGCGCCGCTCGCCGCCTGCTGCACGTCCTCCCGGGTGATCGAGCCCAGCGGGCCCGACCCGGTCAGCGTGCTCAGGTCGACCCCGAGGTCCTTGGCGAGCTTGCGCACCGGCGGCTTGGCGAGCACCAGCCCGCCGGCCGCCGTACCGCCCTGCCCGTTGCGGCCCGGCGCCGGCACGGCCGCCGGCTGCGGGGCCGGCGCGACCGGCGCCGGGGCGACCGGCGCGGGGGTCGTGACGGCCTGCGCCGGGACGGCGCCCTTGCGCGGGCGGCGCTTCGCCGCGGTGGTACGCGGGCCGTAGCCCACCAGCACGGCGGTCCGCCCGCCCGGGGCGGGGCCGCCGATCAGACCCGGCTCGACCATGCCCTCGGCCGGCGCCACCTCGACCGCCGCCAACGACGCGGCTGACGGGGTGGGCAGGTCGCCGTTGGGCTGACCGGTGGTCGACGGCGTGTCCGGGGTGTCCAGCGGGCCGGCGTCCGGGTCGGTGTCGATCGCGATGATCGGCGTGCCGACCTCGACCGTGGTGCCCTCCGGGTGGAAGAGCCGCTGCACCCGCCCGGCCCACTTCGCCGGGATCTCCACGGCCGCCTTGGCCGTCTCCACCTCGACGATCGGCTGGTTCAACTCGATGACGTCGCCGACCTTGACCAGCCAGCTGAGGATCTCGCCCTCGGTCAGCCCCTCGCCCAGGTCGGGCAGGTTGAATTCCTTGATCCGGGACATGCCGCTCACCAGCCGAAGGTGCGGTCGACGGCGTCGAGCACCCGGTCGAGGTCGGGCAGGTACTCCTCCTCCACCCGGGCGGCCGGGTAGGGGATGTCGAAGCCGGTCACCCGCAGCACCGGCGACTCCAGCGAGTAGAAGCACTGCTCGGTGATCCGGGCGGCCAGCTCGGAGCCGAGACCCAGGTTGGACGGGGCCTCGTGCACCACCACGGCCCGGCCGGTGCGCTTCACCGACTCGTAGACGACGCCCAGGTCGAGCGGGGAGATCGTGCGCAGGTCGATGACCTCCAGCTCCCGACCGTCCTCGGCGGCGGCGGTTGCCGCGTCCAGGCAGGTCCGGACCATCGGCCCGTACGCCAGCAGGGTGACGTCGGTGCCGGGCCGGACCACCCGGGCCGAGTGCAGCGGGTACGCGTCGGACAACGGCGCGTCCAGGTCGACCGGGCCCTTCTCCCAGTAGCGCCGCTTGGGCTCCAGGAAGACGATCGGGTCGTCGGAGGCGATCGCCTGCTGGATCATCACGTAGGCGTCCTGCGGGTTGGCGCAGGAGACCACCTTCAGGCCGGCCGTGTGTGCGAAGTACGCCTCGGGCGACTCGGAGTGGTGCTCCACCGCGCCGATGCCGCCGCCGAACGGGATCCGGATCACCATCGGGATGCTGAGCTTGCCCCGCGAGCGGTAGTGCATCTTCGCCACCTGCGACACGATCTGGTCGTACGCGGGGTAGACGAAACCGTCGAACTGGATCTCGCAGACCGGCCGGTAGCCCCGGATGGCCAGGCCGATCGCGGTGCCGATGATGCCGGACTCGGCGAGCGGGGTGTCGATCACCCGCTGGTCGCCGAAGTCCTTCTGGAGCCCGTCGGTGATCCGGAAGACGCCGCCGAGCTTGCCGACGTCCTCGCCCATGATGACGACCTTGGGGTCGTTCTCGAGAGCGCGGCGCAGGCCGGTGTTCAGGGCCTTGCCGAGGGTGAGCGTCTCCGTGGCCATCAGTGGGCGCTCCCCTCGAACGACTCCATGTAGCGGCTGAACTGCGCGCGCTGCTCGTCGAGCAGCGGGGATCCGGTGGGGTAGACGTGGTCGAACATCGTCACCGGCTCCGGGTTGGGCATGGCGAGCACCCGCTCGCGCAGGTGCACCGACTCGCGGCGGGCCTGCTCGTCGACCTCGGCGAAGAAGTCCGCGTCGGCGATCTGTTGCTTCTCCAGGAAGGCCTTGACCCGGGCGATCGGGTCCTTGGCCTGCCACGCCTCGACCTCGCTGGCGATCCGGTAGCGGGTCGGGTCGTCGGAGGTGGTGTGCGCGCCCATCCGGTACGTGTACGCCTCGATCAGGCTCGGGCCCTGCCCGTGCCGGGCGTTGTCCAGCGCGGTGCGGGTCACCGCGTACGAGGCCAGCACGTCGTTGCCGTCCACCCGGACACCGGGGAAACCGAAGCCGGCGGCCCGCTGGTAGAGCGGGATCCGGGTCTGCCGCTCCAGCGGCTCGGAGATCGCGTACTGGTTGTTCTGGCAGAAGAAGACCATCGGGGCGTTGAACACGCCGGCCCAGACGAAGGCCTCGTTGACGTCACCCTGGCTGGTGGCGCCGTCGCCGAAGTAGGCGATCACCGCCTCGCCGTCCTCGGTGCCGGTCTTGCCGTCCATCGTGATGCCCATGGCGTAGCCGGTCGCGTGCAGGGTCTGCGCCCCGATCACGATCGTGTACATGTTGAACTTGAACTCGTTCGGGTCCCAGCCGCCCTGGTCGACGCCGCGGAACAGGCCGAGCGGCATGATCGGGTCGATGCCCCGGCAGTAGAGGACGCCGTGCTCCCGGTAGGTCGGGAAGGCCATGTCCTGGGTACGCAGCGCCCGGCCGGAGCCGACCTGCGCCGCCTCCTGCCCGAGCAGGCTGGCCCAGATGCCCAGCTCACCCTGACGCTGCAGGGCGGTGGCCTCGGCGTCCAGCTTCCGTACCAGCACCAGGTCGCGGTAGAGGCCGCGGTACTCCTCGTCGGTGAAGTCGACGCGGTACACGGTGCCGTCCCGCCCGGTGAAGCTCTCGATCCGCTCACCCTCCGGGGTGAGCAGCTGTACCAGGTCCGGGTCGCCGACCGCGGACTTCCTGGAGCGGGGTGCGGCCCGCCTGCCGCGGGTGGTGACCCCGGGGTCGCCCTTTGCCATCCGTCTCTCCCTGTCGTCTCTGCGTCGGCACCGGGGGGTGACCCGGCCGCGCAAATCCTGCACCTGTCCGGCCGGTGCCGGACGGGTTCCTGGCGGCCGCGCCTAGCCCGGGTGGGGGTTGCCGCGCGGCGCGAGCCGGATTCGGTGCCGAACCCGGTTCGGGAGCGCCGGCGCCCAGCCGTACCTGCCGCGAGGGTGCGCGGAGGCCGCGGCTGCGTTGCCGTCGTGGTCCATATTCGCAGAGCAGGTGAGTGGGCCCACAAGTACGCCCGCCCTTCCGGCCGGCACCCAATTGCTTCGCGGCATTTGTCAACATCAGGCCCGTCGGGTGCCGCAAGACGATCCGGTGCTGATTCGTCACCGTTCGGTCAGTTGGGTGTGTCGACACGCTGTGGACGGCTGGTCAACGCAGCGTTACTGAGCCAGGCTGAATGCCGCGGGATCGCCACGATCGGGTGGTTTGCCGCATCTCCGGGTCACGTTTCGCGTCCCGGTCCGTCCACGGTCGACAACGAGGGAGGCGTGGTGTCCGAGCCAGCCGACGGTCCCGGTACGCCGCTGCTCGGTCGGCACCGCTCCACCAACGGCGGCTACCGCCGGGTGGTCGGCGCGCACCGTGCCCGCGGCTCGACCGCCCCGGCCAAGGGCTACCTCTTCACCGTCGCGCTGCTCGCCGGCACCGCGTCGATGCCGATCCTGGCGGCGATCAGCGCCGGCTCGGCCACGGTGGGCAGCACCGCCCTGCCGGACACCAGCACCCCGTTCATCCCGACCCCGTCGGTCGGGCCGGTGGTCATCCCGCTGCCGATGACCAGTCAACCCGCGCTCCCACCGGCCCGCCCGGTGATCACCCCGTCGGCAGCCAACGGCTGGTCGCCCGGGGTCGCGCTGGAGACGCCGGACCGCCCGGAGCAGGCCGGGCCGCGTCCACCGGGCCCCGGCCGGCCGGTGCCGCCGCCCCCGGCGCCGCGCCCGCCCCGACCCACCCCGCCCTCCGCCTCGCCGAGCCCGTCGCCGACGGGGTCGCCGACCGGCGGGCCGTCGCCCACGGCGACGGCAACCAGCACCATCTCGGTGCCGCCCCGGCCCACTCCCACCGGGACGACCAGCCCCACCCACTCGGCGCCACCGGAGGGCCCGCCGGAGCCGACCGATCCGCCCGCGACCCACCCGACACCCGTCGACCCGCCGGCGACCCTGACCGCCGGCCCGACCCCCGGCAGCGGGGGGAGTCCGACCCCGCCGGCCGCCAGCACCGTTCCGGCGCCCCGGGAACCGGTGGACCCGCACCCGACCACCTCACCGCCGGTACGGTGACGATCAGAAGCGGCTGAGCCGTCCCGGCCCGTGCCGGGCCGGCGGTGCGGGAGCGGAGGAGACGGCGTGGGCGGCGGTGCGGAACCCCGTCCGGGCACCGTCGCCCGGCGCGGCCCGACGTTGCGACTGGCGCGGCTGGTCACCGAGCTGACCGCGCCCGCGGTGCTGGTCTCGGCGCTGATGCTCACCATCGGCTGGCACAGCGCCCGGGGCGGCGCCCACGGGCTCGCCTGGGGGCTGCTGGCCACCGTCTTCGTCAGCGGCATCCCGTTCGCCTACATCGTCGGCGGAGTCCGTCGGGGCCGGTTCACCGATCACCACGTGGGGCTGCGCGAGCAGCGCCGGGTGCCGCTGCTCTTCGGTCTCTGCTCGGTCGCCGCCGGGCTGGCCCTGCTCGCGGCGCTCGGCGCCCCGCGCCCGATGCTGGCGCTCGCCGCGGCCGGCGTGGTCGGCTTGGTCGTCGCGGTGACCCTGAGCCACTGGTGGAAGATGTCCATCCACTCGGCGGTCGCCGCCGGCACCGTGGTCGTCCTGGTGCTCACCTTCGGGGCCCGGCTGCTGGTCACCGCCCCACTGTTGGCCGTCGTCGGCTGGTCCCGGGTCCGGCTGGGCGACCACACCACCACCCAGGTGGTCGCCGGTGGCCTGGTCGGCGGACTGGTCGCCGGCGTGGTCTTCGCCGCCCTCCGCTGACCGCCCTCCGGCCCCCCGCCCAGTGCCGTTGATCATGAGGCCTGCGGCGAAGTCGATCTCCTTCGTCGCGCAGACCTCATGATCACTTCGGTCGAATGGGGTGGGGGTGGGGGTCAGTCGTCGGCCAGCCGGTGGCGGTTGGCCTCGATCCAGGCGTCCAGCGCGGCCGGGTCGTCGGGGTCCACCCCATCGGCCATCAGCTGCGCCACAGCCGCCGTCGCCGGGCTGCGCCGTTCGCCGGTGCTGTAGAGCCGGGCGAACTCCGGCACCATCTCCTCGATCGCCGTGTCGGTCTGCTCCGCCGCCGACTCGGGCAGGCCGCGCCGGTGGGCCGCGTAGCCGGCCCAGGCCCGCAGCACCCGGGGCAGCATCGCGGCGTCGTCCATGTCCAGCACCGCCCGCCGGTGCACCCAGTCGAGCAGGAACAGCCCGGCGACCGCCGGGCTCCACCGCAGCGGGTCGGCGTCCGGGAAGGTCGCCGAGTGGTCGAGCAGCAGGCTGAGGCAGAAGTGCAGCGAGGCCAGCTCGGGGCCGTCGACCGTGTCCAGCCCGGCGCGGGCCGCCTCCGGCGAGGCGAGGAAGCGCCGGACCAGCTCGGTCCGGTCGTCGGCGGAGAGCTGTTCGGGCTCCCGGGGCGCCGGCAACGCCGCGCCGGGTAGCAGCGCCAGTCGAGCGCCGACCAGCGCCCGGTCGGTGGCGAGCGACCCCTCGCCGGGCAGCTCGCCGAGGTCGTCCGTGATCAGCAGGTGCCGGGCCACCTCGCTGCGCATCCGGGCGGGGTCCTCCTCCCGGAACCAGGTCAGGTCGTCGCTAGCGCACATCTGCCGGACCTGCTCCAGGATCCGCTCGGCGGGGCCGCCGACGAAGACGTCCTTGGTGATGCCGATGTTGTGGTCGACCAGGGCCACCAGCGCGTGCTCCGGGCCGCCGACCGCGTCGTCGTAGGCGAAGGTGGCCAGGTAGGAGGTCTGGTCGCCGTACACGTCGCCGTAGGCCCAGCTGCCGGTGAGGTGCACCCGGCCGAGCTGACCGGACCACGCCGGCGCCTGGCTGCCCGGGCGGACCCGGCCGGCGCCCTCGGCGTCCGGCACCAGGGTGGCGAAGACCGAGCGGATGGTGGTGGCCGCGGCCGTACGCCGGCGCGCGGTGGCGACGAGGAAGCCGGCGACGAACTCCCGGACGGCAGCGCTGCGGTCGGTCTCGGCGATCGCGTAGACGCTGCCGAGCAGCGCGGCGCCGAGCATCTCGGCGTCCAGGGCGCAGTCGAGCTTGGTCACGTCGCGTGCGGCGTGCAGCACCGCGTCGTAGGGGGTCTGAGGCGTGGCCATGCTCCGACCCTACGCCCGGCGGGCGCTCCGGCGAGTGGTAGCGATCGGCCGGATCAGCGGCGGGCGGCGTCCTTCAGCGCGTCCCGGGCCTCGGCGTAGGAGGCGAGCACGACCCGGACGGGGGTGAGCACGTACTCGTCGCCCACCGTCGCCACCGCGGCGGTCAGCCGCCGCTCGGCCCGGCGCCGCGCCCGCCGGGCCGCCCACCGGACGACCGGCCGGGTCAGCGCGGAGATCAGCAGCCCGGCGAGCAGGCCGCCGAGCAGCAGCACGGTGGGCAGCGGCACCTCGCCCACGGCCGGGTTGTCCAGTTTCGGCAGGCCGAGCGCGCGCAGCGCGTAGCCGAGCACCAGCCAGCCCAGCCCGACCAGCGCGGCCAGGGTGACCAGCCACTGCAGCGCGCCGACCACCCGCCACCAGACCGGACGGTGGCCCATCCCGAGATCGGTGCCGGCGACCGCGCGGTCCAGCTCGTCCGGCAGGTCGCCGAGGCGCGACCGCGCCGCCGTGGTCACCGCTGCCGGCCAGTCCGCCGGCAGCTCGGCGGCGGCCCGGTCGGCCACCGCCCGGATGGCCAGCCCGAGCGCGGAGCGCTGGGCGGCGGTGGGATCCGGTACCGAGGTCGCGGCGACCAGGCTCTCCGCCGGGTCGGCGGTCTCGCCGCCCGGCCCGGGCAGGTGCAGCCGGCGCAGCGGGTCCGGGCGCAGCCGCCGCCAGCCGCGGACCAGCGGCCAGCCGGTGCTGGCGACGGCCCGGTGCCGGTACGCCCGCTGCACCGCGTCGGTCACCGCCGGCACGCCGGCCGCCCCGGCCAGCGCCCGGGTCAGCCCGTCGACCGTGGCGTCGTCCGGGCCGCCCGCCGGCCGGGCGGAGCCCACCAGCTCGTCCAGCTCGCTCACCACCGTGTCGACGTCCCCGGCGAGCCGGCGCAGCGCCGCCTGCCGCTCGGCCACCGTCCGCTCCAGCGCCGCGCGCAGGTCGCCGATCCCGGCCGGGTCGATCGCGGTGGTCGCCAGCAGCGGGACGCCGTCCAGCCCGTCCGCGTCGAGCAGCCGGCGCAGGTCCGCCAGGACCCGGGGCAGCTCGGCCGGGGGCAGCCGGTCGGCCTGGTTGAGTACGACCAGGGTGACGTCCCGGTGCCGGTGGAACTCGCGCAGGTAGCCGGTGTGGATCACCCGGTCGGCGTACTTCTGCGGGTCGACCACCCAGATCACCTGGTCGACCAGGCCGAGCAGCCGGTCCACCTCCATCCGGTGGGACCGCTGCACCGAGTCGAAGTCGGGCAGGTCGAGCAGGACCAGGCCGTGCAGCGCCGACTCGTCGTCGCCGTCCAGGGCGCTCTCCCGCACGAACCGGTGCCGGGGCAGCACGCCGACCCAGTCGAGCAGCCGGACCGCGCCCTCCTGCTGGCCCCAGACGCAGGCGTGCGTCACCCCGGTGGTCGGCCGGCGTACCCCGACCGGGGAGAGCTCCAGCCGGGCCAGCGCGTTGAACAGGCTGGACTTGCCGCTGCCGGTGGCACCGGCCAGCGCGACCACGGTGTGGTCCCGGGAGAGCGCCAGCCGGGTGCCGGCCCGCTCGACCAGGGTGTGCGCCGGGACGAGTTGAGAATCGGGCAGGTGCCCGTCCGCCGCGCCGAGGAAGCGGCGGACCGCGTCCAGGCGGGCGAGCAGCGCGTCCGGGTCGACCCGCTGGTCACCCCGGAACGCCTCACGCATCCGACCGACGACGTTGCTCACCGGGCCGGCCTTTCGTTCGCGACTGCGGGGCTCGCAAGCTCACTCCTCGCGCTCACCGGGCCGGCCTTTCGTTCGCGACTGCGGGGCTCGCAAGCTCACTCCTCGCGCTCACCGGTCGCCCTCCCCGGTGGTGAGGCCGCTGCGGTGCCGGGCGATCTCCACCCGGGTCGCGGCGCGCCGCAGCGCGTCGGCGGTCTCCGGCCCGGGCCGGGCCGCCTCCGTCCGGGCGAGGTAGCGGGCGGCCTCCTCGTCGAGCAGCGTCCGCACCCGGTCGAGCAGGTCGACGCGGGCCTTGTTGGCGAGCGTACGGACCGCCTGGTCGCCGAAGATCGCCTGGAGTACGGCCTGCGCGGCCACCGTGGTGCCGGCCCCGGTGGCCACCTCGAGCCCGGTCGGGATGAACGCGGTCGAGGCGAACACCGCGATCATCACCGCCAGCCCGGTGGCGTTCACCGCGTACGCGGCGGTGCGGGCCACGAACCGCTTGTCGCCGCCCTCCGCGCGGACCAGGTCCAGCACCCCGCGCTGCCACTCCCGGACCAGCCGCTCGGCCCGTTCGGGCAGGTCGTCGCCGGGATGGGCGAGCCCGGGTTCGAGCAGCGCCGCGCCGGCCGGGTGCGCCTTCCACCCGGTGTACGCGTTTTCGGCCGCCTCGGCGGCGACCCCGCGCAGCAGCGTCACCAGCTGGGACTCGATCGCGGTACGCAGCTCGGCGGCGGGCGCCGGACGCCCGGTCACCGCGGCGATCAACCGGTCGCGCAGCCGCCCGATCCGGGCTTCGAGAGTGCGGAAGAACTCGCCGGTGCCGACGAACTCCTGCCAACGGGCGAGCACCTCACCGCGGAGCAGCCGGCCGTCGGTCAGCCCCTGCTCCACCGTGCGGTGCGCGCCCCGGTAGGCGGCCTGGACCCGCTCGTCGAGCGCGTCGGCCGTCTCGACCTGCTCGTCGGCGGCGTCGGCGAGCCCTTCGATGGCGGGGTGCACCGCGGCCAGCGCCCCGTCCAGGGTCTGGCGCACCACGGCGGCCCGGGCGTCCGCGTCGGCGGCCAGCCGGGCGAACCAGTCGGCGAGCGGGGCGGTGACCCGCCCCGGCAGCAGCCCCTGCCCGTCGACCCAGGTCTCCGGGAGCACGAAGAGCGGCGCCTGACCGAGACCCTGCTCGGCGAGCATCTCGGAGAGATGGGCGGCGATCTCGTCGCTCGCCTCGGCCGGCACCCGGTCGAGCACCATCGCGATCACGGCGCCCCGGGACCGGGCGCTGCGCAGCAGCTCCCAGGGGACGGCGTCGGCGTAGCGGGCGGCGGTGGTGACGAAGAGCCAGAGGTCCGCGGCGGCGAGCAGTTGACCGGCGAGCGCCCGGTTGGCGTCGACGACCGAGTCGATGTCCGGCGCGTCGAGGAAGGCGAGGCCGGGCGGGAGCGCGGGGGCGGTGACGAGCTGGAGGGTGCCCGGATCCTCGCTCGGCTCGTTGGTGCGGGTGAGGCCGGGCAGCAGCTCGCCCTGACGGAACCAGGACGAGTCGGCCGGGCTGCAGACCAGCACCGGTGAGCGGGTGGTCGGGCGGAGCACGCCGGCCGCGCTCACCCGGGCCTGGACCAGGCTGTTGACCAGGGTCGACTTGCCGGCGCCGGTGGAGCCGCCGACCACCACCAGCAGGGGGGCGTCGAGTCGGGTGAGCCGGGGCAGCAGGTAGTCGTCGAGCTGGTCGGTGAGCCCGGCGGCGGTGCGCCGGGCCGGCTCGGCCGAGGGCAGGCTCAGCGGGAAACTGGTCGCCCCGATCGCGGCGCGCAGGCCCTCCAGGGCGGCGGGGAGGGTGTCGTCCCCGGTGGTGGCGGGCGGGTCCTCCGCGTCATCCGGCGGGCCGGTGCGGGCTGCGACGGCGGGCGCGCCGGACTGGGTGGCGGGATCGCCGTGCGTCGTCACCGCTAAAGCGTGCCCGACCGATGCAAGGGAAGACAACCGATCAGTAGCAAACGAAGGTTGCGTCGGGTTCACTCAACCCCGACTTGACGATCTGCGGACGCGTGGCACTATTGAGTCCGGTTCACTCAACTTGTGGTGGCGCCCGCTGCGGCGGCGCCCACCGGGCAGCTCAGCGGGCGGTGCCCGTCACCTGCTCAACCTTTACGAAGCGAGGAAGCGAAGATGGCACGTGCGGTCGGTATCGACCTCGGCACGACGAACTCCTGCGTCAGCGTTCTCGAGGGCGGTGAGCCCACCGTCATCGCCAACGCTGAGGGCTCGCGGACGACCCCGTCGATCGTCGCGTTCGCCCGCAACGGTGAGGTGCTCGTCGGTGAGGTCGCGAAGCGCCAGGCGGTGACCAACCCGGACCGGACGATCCGGTCGGTCAAGCGGGAAATCGGCACCAACTGGTCGGTGGACATCGACGGCAAGAAGTACACCCCCCAGGAGATCTCGGCCCGCACGCTGATGAAGCTCAAGCGGGACGCCGAGGCGTACCTGGGCGAGCAGATCACCGACGCGGTGATCACGGTTCCGGCCTACTTCAACGACGGCCAGCGCCAGGCCACCAAGGAGGCCGGTGAGATCGCCGGCTTCAACGTGCTGCGGATCGTCAACGAGCCGACCGCGGCCGCGCTGGCGTACGGGCTGGACAAGGGCTCCAAGGAGCAGACCGTCCTGGTCTTCGACCTCGGCGGTGGCACCTTCGACGTCTCCCTGCTGGAGCTGGCCGAGGGCGTCATCGAGGTCAAGTCGACCAGCGGTGACAACCACCTCGGTGGTGACGACTGGGACCAGCGGATCATCGACCACCTGGTGAAGACCTTCCGTGGCGAGCACGGCATCGACCTGGGCCAGGACAAGATGGCCCTGCAGCGGCTGCGCGAGGCCGCCGAGAAGGCCAAGATCGAGCTGTCCGCCGCCACCACCACCAACATCAACCTGCCGTACATCACGGCGGGCTCCGCCGGCCCGCTGCACCTCGACGTGACGCTGAGCCGCGCCGAGTTCCAGCGGATGACGCAGGACCTGCTGGACCGCTGCAAGGGCCCGTTCGAGCAGGCCGTGAAGGACGCCGGGATCAAGGTCTCCGACGTCGACCACGTGATCCTGGTCGGCGGCTCGACCCGGATGCCGGCCGTCACCGACCTGGTCAAGCAGCTGACCGGCCGTGACCCGAACAAGGGCGTCAACCCGGACGAGGTCGTCGCCGTCGGCGCCGCGCTCCAGGCCGGTGTGCTCAAGGGCGAGGTCAAGGACGTCCTGCTGCTCGACGTGACCCCGCTGAGCCTGGGCATCGAGACCAAGGGCGGCATCTTCACCAAGCTGATCGAGCGCAACACCACCATCCCGACCAAGCGCTCCGAGGTCTTCACCACGGCGGACGACAACCAGCCGTCGGTGCTGATCCAGGTCTTCCAGGGTGAGCGGGAGATCGCGTCCTACAACAAGAAGCTCGGCACCTTCGAGCTGACCGGCCTCCCGCCGGCGCCGCGCGGCGTGCCGCAGATCGAGGTCACCTTCGACATCGACGCCAACGGCATCGTCAACGTGCACGCCAAGGACCTTGGCACCGGCAAGGAGCAGAAGATGACGATCACCGGCGGCTCCTCGCTGCCGAAGGACGACATCGAGCGGATGCGCCGGGACGCCGAGGAGCACGCCGACGAGGACAAGCGTCGTCGCGACGAGGCCGAGACCCGCAACGTGGCCGAGGCGCTGCAGTGGCAGACCGAGAAGTTCCTCGCGGAGAGCGGCGACAAGCTGCCCGCGGAGAACCGCGACCAGCTCAACGAGGCGCTCGGCGAGCTGCGTAGCGCCCTCGGCGGCCAGGACATCGAGAAGATCAAGTCGGCGCACGAGCGGCTGGCGCAGGTGTCCCAGCAGGCCGGTTCGCTGCTCTACTCCCAGCAGGGTGAGCAGGGCCAGCAGCCGGGCGGCGAGGCCGGCCCGGGTGCCGCCGGGGCGACCGGCCCGCAGGCGGCCGGTGGCGCCGACGACGTGGTCGACGCGGAGATCGTGGACGAGGACGGCAAGAAGTGACCGTCGGCCTCCGACACGTGTCCACGGTGAAGGGATGAGGTAGCCGCATGACGGAGAAGCCACGAGCCGCCGACCGGGGCAAGACCGGGTCGACGCCGGGTGGCTCCGCGCCCGCCGAGCCGGCCACCGGTGACGCGCCGCGGGTCGTCATCCGCAACAACCGCAAGATCAGCCGGCCCGCAGAGCCGGAGGGGACGGCCGCCGACGCCGCCACCGACGTCTCGGCCGAAGGGCTGGTCGAGGACGCCGAGGTCGTGGTCGACGAGATCGAGGTCGAGGCCGGCACGATCGACGGCGCGACCGCCGGCGGCCCGCCGGTGGTGGACGCGCCGGCCGAGCCGGTCGACGCCGCGACCAGCACCAGCCTCGGCGCCGAGCTGGAGGCGCTCCGCGCCGACCTCGACGAGCGGACGCGGGACCTCCAGCGCGTGTCGGCGGAGTACGCCAACTACCGCAAGCGGGTGGACCGGGACCGGGGCGTGGTCACCGAGCAGGCGACCGGGTCGGTGCTCGCCGCGCTGCTGCCGATCCTGGACGACCTGGACCGGGCCCGGGAACACGGTGACCTGGTCGGGCCGTTCGGAACGGTGGCGGAGCAGCTCACCACGGCGCTCGGCAAGTTCGGGTTGACCCCGTTCGGCGAGCAGGGCGACCCGTTCGACCCGACGCTGCACGAGGCGGTGGCGCACCAGACCTCCGCCGACGTGACCGAGCCGACCTGCGTGCAGGTGATGCGGCGGGGCTACCAGCTGGGTGAGCGTCTGCTGCGGCCGGCTCTGGTCGCGGTGGCGGAACCGGAATAGTGCCAAGCAGTGACCGGGTCGCCCCGTCCGCCGTACGACGGCGGGCGGGGCGACCGGGCCACCACGGTCGGAAGGGGGTGGACCGGTGAGTTCCAAGGACTGGATCGAGAAGGACTTCTACGCCGTGCTCGGCGTGGACAAGGCTGCCTCCGCGGACGAGATCAAGAAGGCGTACCGCAAGGTGGCCCGGGAATCGCATCCGGACCACAATCCGGGCGACCCGAAGGCCGAGGAGCGGTTCAAGGCCGCGTCCGAGGCGAACAACGTGCTCTCCGACCCCGGCCGACGCCGGGAGTACGACGAGATGCGATCCCTCTTCGGTTCCGGGGCGTTCCGGCGTAACGCCCGGGGTGCGGGCGACCCCGGGGGCGTCCCGTTCGACGTCTCCGACCTGTTCGGCGGCGCGACGGCCGGCGGCGGAGGAGACCGCCGCTTCGGCGGCGCCGGCTTCTCCGACCTGTTCAGCTCGATCTTCTCGGGTGGGCAGGCCGGCTCGACCGCCCCGCGCGGCCCGGCCCGCGGGCGGGACGTGGAGACCGAGGTGGCGCTGGACTTCGGCGACGCGGTGCGCGGCGTGACCCTGCCGTTGACCCTGCGCGCCCCCGGCGTCTGCGACACCTGCCACGGCAACGGCGCCAAGCCCGGTACCCAGCCGCGCACCTGCCCGGTCTGCCACGGCGCCGGTGTGACGACCCGCAACCAGGGCTCCTTCAGCTTCTCCGAGCCGTGCCGCAACTGCCAGGGCGTGGGCACCGTGGTCGAGGAGAAGTGCCCCGAGTGCCACGGCACCGGTGGGGTGACGAAGACCCGCACGCTGAACGTCCGCTTCCCCGCCGGGGTGGCTGACGGCCAGCGGATCCGGTTGGCCGGGCGGGGCGAGCCGGGCGAGCGCGGCGGGCCGGCCGGCGACCTGTTCGTACACGTCAAGGTCCGGCCGGACGAGCTCTTCGGGCGCAGCGGCGACGACCTGACGCTGACCGTGCCGATCACCTTCGCGGAGGCCGTGCTCGGTACCGACCTGCGGGTACCCACGCTCGACGGCGCGGTGACCCTGCGGGTCCCGCCGGGTACCCCGAGCGGTCGGATCCTGCGGGCGCGGGGCATGGGCGTGACCCGCCGGGACGGGCAGGCCGGCGATCTGTTGGTGACACTGGACGTGGTGGTGCCGGCACGGGTGTCGGACGAGGCGCGCGCGGCGCTGGAGGAGTTCGCCGAGCAGACGGCGCCGGCGGCGCGGGAACATCTCGACGCGCGGGTGCGTCGAGTCGGTTGACGCGGTCAGTGACGCGGAGGTGAGCGGGATGTCGGATGGGTTCGCTGGTTCGGCGGGTGACCCGGCCTACGAGGCCAAGGTGCTGATGATCTCGGTCGCGGCGCGGATGGCGGGAATGCACCCGCAGACCCTGCGCCAGTACGACCGACTCGGCCTGGTGCAGGCCGGCCGGGCGGCCGGCGGCGGTCGCCGCTACAGCGTCCGGGACGTGGTGCTGCTGCGCGAGGTGCAGCGGCTCAGCCAGGACGACGGGATCAACCTGGCCGGGGTCAAGCGGATCATCGGGCTGGAACGCCTGGTCGAGCAGGCGCAGCAGCGGGTGGCCCGGCTGGAGGCGGAGCTGGACGCCGCGTACCACCGGATCGCCGAACTGGAGTCGCTGGCCCGCTTCCCGGGCCGCGACCTGGTGCCGACCAACCGCACCTCCACCGCGTTGGTGGTCTGGCGGCCCCGCCGCGGCCCCGAACGCTGACCCGACACTCACCTCCGGGACCTGAACGGCCCGGTCCGCTGGCTGGTTTTCCGGCGCGGGCCGGGCCGTTCCCGTTAGTGTGCAAATGAGGTCCTTTCCGCGCAAAGCAGACCCACTGGCATGGGGGAGCGATGACGGATGCGGCGAAGCAGGTGGCCCAGCAGGCGGACGATCGGCTCGACAAGATTGCCGAGACGGTCCGGGAGCGGTTCGAAGAGATCACCAAAGGACGCTTCACCGACGTGGTGAAGGAGGGGCGCTTCGCCGACCGGCCGGACCACGGGGCCGACCGGGAGCGGGCGGAGAGCCGACCAGGAGGGTAGGGCGGGCCGGGCTGAAAACCGGACGCCGACGTGCGGGCCGGGACCCACGGGGGGTCCCGGCCCGTTCGCCTTCAAGATGCGGGCCGGGACGCGGTGATGCCGGGGCGGGGGTCCCGGCCCGTTCGCCTCAAAACGCGGGTCAGCCGATTCGGCGGTTCTCCCGGACCAGGCCGCCTTCGCACCAGTCCCGGTAGACGAAGAGATCCTGCCGGGCCAGCAGCACCCGGCTGTTGTGCGCCCAGGTCCGCATCATCTCGTCGCCGGTCTTCTCGGCCTGCTCGACCAGCTTCCGGAAGCGGCGCTTGGGGTGGGCGCGGAAGTTCGTCCGGATGCCGTCGGCCGCATAGATGTAGAGGCAGTGCAGGGCGAACCGGCGGGCCGGGCAGCTCGGGTCCATCGCCAGGTCGAAGAGGGTCAGCACCAGCCGGTCGCCGGAGACCAGCAGGTCCCAGTCGGGTGGCATCGACGCCAACGGCACCGAATCGGGTTGGTAGGCCCACGCGCGCAACTCCGCCGGCGATGGATCGACGGGGTTGGCAAAGCCGTGGAACGTCGACTCCTGCACGCTCACCGGCCAACCTTCCACTCTGCCCGCAGTGGTACCAGCCGCCTGCGGACCTTGGGCTGCTGGGGCGACACGCTAATCGCAACCGGACAGCGGCGGTAGCCCCTCAGGGGAGCAATTCAGCAACCGTTGGCCTAGCCGGGTCGACCGTACGGCCGACCCGGCTCATGGGGGCAGCGACGGGCGTCAGTCCCCCACCGGCACCGGCTCCCGCCGTTGCAGCGCGGCACGGCGGCGCAGCCAGCGCTTGAACCACGGGAAGTCGGGCAGCCTGGCCAGCATCGGCCCGGTCACCACCGTGATCAGAACGTACGCCGTGGCGAGCGCGGCCAACCGCGGCTCGACGCTGCCGGCCGCCACCGCGAGACCCGCGATGACGATGGAGAACTCGCCTCGGGGGACCAGCGCGAGCCCGGCCCGCCAGCGACCGGGTTCGGCGATGCCGACCCGCCTGGCCGCCAGATAGCCGGTCAGCGTCTTCGTCCCCATGGTGACCACCGCCAGCGCGAGCGCCGGCAGCAGCACCGGCGGGATGTCGCGTGGGTCGGTGACCAGCCCGAAGAAGACGAAGAACACCGCGGCGAAGAGGTCCCGCAACGGGCTCAGCAGTTCGGTGGCGTGGTGCGCCACCGGGCCGGAGAGCGCGATGCCGACCAGGAACGCGCCGACCGCCGCCGACACCTGCAGCTTCGCCGCGACGCCGGCGATCAGCAGGGTCAGACCGAGTACGCCGAGCAGCAGCGCCTCCGGATCCTTCGCGGACAGGGCGGCGGAGATCAGGTGGCCGTAGCGGATGGCGACCAGCAGCACCAGCAGCACGGTGCCCACCGCGACGGCGAGCGCGATGCCCCCGCCGAGCAGCCCGCTGCCGGCCAGCACCGCGGTGACCAGCGGCAGGTAGAACGCCATGGCCAGGTCCTCGACCACCAGGACCGAGAGGATCACCGGAGTCTCCCGGTTACCGAGCCGGCCCAGGTCGGCGAGGACCTTGGCGATCACTCCGGAGGAGGAGACCCAGGTGATGCCGCCGAGCACCAGGGCGGCCACCCAGTCCCAGCCCATCAGCAGGGCGAACGCCGCGCCGGGCAACGCGTTGAACAGACCGTCGATCAGGCCGGCCGGGGCCGCCGAGCGGAGGTTGCCGACCAGTTCGTTGGCCGAGTACTCCAGGCCGAGCATGACCAGTAGCAGGATCACGCCGATCTCGGCGCCGACAGCGAAGAACTCCTCGCTGGCGGCCAGTGGGAGCAGCCCGCCGTGCCCGAACGCGAGCCCGGCGAGCAGATAGAGCGGGATGGGTGAGAGACCGATCCGGCGGCTGAGCCGGCCGAGGACGCCGAGCAGCAGCAGCAGCGCGCCGACTTCGACGAGCAGCGTGGTGGATTCGTGCATCCGCCTCAGCCGTCCGGGTCACTGTCGGCGAGGAGGGCGGACACGCCGTCGAGACCCTTGCGGGTCCCGACCACGACCACCACGTCGCCGGCCGCGAAGCGGAAGGTGGGAAGCGGCGAGACGATGACCTCGCCGTCGCGCAGCACCGCCACGATGGAGGCGCTGGTGCGGGTACGCGCCTTGGTGTCACCCAGTTGCCGGTTGACGTACCGCGAGCCCGCCGGGATGGCGATCTGCTCGGTGAGCAGACCGGCGGCCTGCTCGCGCAGCCCGGAGAGCTGACCGAGCATCAGCGACGCGCCGAGGATGTCGGCCAGCGCCTCCGCCTCGTCGTCAGTCAGCGGGATGTCGGCCTGGCAGGAGTCGGGATCGTCGGGGTCGTAGAGGACAAGATCCCGGCGGCCGTTGCGGTGGGAGACCACGCCCAGGCGGCGTCCGGACTCCGTCACCAGATCGTGGCGTACCCCGATCCCCGGTAAGGCAATCTGCTCGACACGTACTCGCACCAGCCAAGGCTACCGCTTGCTGAACGAGGGGTAGATCTTGGTCGAATTCGGCCCCTCGGCACCAAGGTCTAGGGCTTCTCCGCAACGAACACGCCGACGCCTTCCAGCGTCTCGGTCAGCCCGGTTGCTCGGAGAATCATCATGGCCTTGCCGACCACCGTGTCCGACACGCCGTACTCCTTGCAGAGCTGCGAACGGCTCGGCAGTTTCGTGCCCGGCAACCACTCGCCTGATTCGATCTTGTTCCGCAACTCGTCTGCGAGAACCTGGTACTGCTGCTTGGGCATGCACACTCCCCGGATGGCACGCCCATTCGATCACGCCACTACCTCCGACCTCAAGCAATCGGAGCTTGGTCGTTGACCTACAACCGCTACCGATTGTAGGTTCGGGACGAACGCTTCCGGATGGCACTGGGGCGCTCAACAGGCCGGGGCGGACTTCCCCCGTGGTTCGTCCCGGCCCTGCTTTTTCCACCGCACCCGCGAGGAGAGGACCACGACTCATGCCTGACCTGGGGCGGCGGCGATGAGCGGGCGCTACGTCATCCATCTGCCGGTCGCCGCGCCGGACCTGGCTCGCGCCAAGATGTTGGGCCGGACCGCCGGCCGGTCACTGGCCTTCCTCGCCCGGATCGACCTCGGCGGGATCATCGTCTCCACCGAGGACGACCAGGGGGTACGGCACTGGGTCTTCTGCGATCGGCGGCTGGACGGTGGCCGTCGTTGCGTGCTGCGGGCCGACCACGAGACCCCCTGCACCGCCCGCCTGCCCCGGCGGACCAGTGGCTGACGCCGCGGGAGCTGCTACCTGAATGATCGACTCGGCTTCCGGGAAATCGGGGCATCCGAACTGGGCGGTTTCAAGCGGCTGTTGCAACGAGGTGCTTGTTGAGTACCTCGGCAGGATTCTGCCAGTCGAGGGTTTGGCGGGGTCGTCCGTTGAGTTC
>NZ_JBITFP010000020.1:0-136854 GCF_044456245.1 Micromonospora sp. NPDC051006 | reverse complement strand
GGGGTGGTACCCCCGGTCTAACGCTATGTGCCCGGGGGGCGGCCGGGGGGGGGGGGGGGGGCGGGGCGGGGCCCCCCCCCCCCCCCCCCCCCCCGGGGGGGGGGGCGCCCCCCCCCCGCCCGGCCAACAGGAACTACCGTCACCTGGCGGTACCCGGCGGGATGGCCGAGTACGTGTCGCCGTAGTAGCCACCGAGCTTGTCCCGGTATGTCGGGTCGGTGTCGGCGGTCTCGTCGAACTCGGGCGCGGCCTTGATCTGGTCCTTGCTCCGGTCGACGTAGACCTTCCGCTCGTCGTGGTCGACGTGGTTGACGGTGCCGGCAGGGATCATGACCTTCTTGCCGAAGATCCACGGACCGGTGTCGACCACGAGGAAACTGGAGTTCACCTCGTGGCTGGCACGGTCCACCTTGCCGATGCCGCCGTCGCCCGCTTCCACCTTGTAGCCCACCAGGTCGACGCCGGTCACGCCGGCGTCGTCCCGGTAGCGCCACGGGTCGAAGGCGCCGCCGGGCGTGTCACCCGGGAAGGCGCCCTGTCCACCGTGCACGAGCGGGTCCGGCGTCCCGTGGGTCGTTCGAGGGTCGAGCCGCTCCATGGCGTTTCACTCCTCTACTCGACTGATCGGGGGTTGGTGCCCTGTCAGCCCCATGTCCTACCCGGTGTCGAGATCGCTACACCCCGCCGCGGAAAAAAGAGCCGGCCGGTGTGACCGGCCGGCCCTTCTCGTCGGCGACGCTCAGGCGAGCGCGGCCTCCGCGTCGTACGCGACGGCGGCGGCGTGCACCACGGAGGCGATCCGCAGTCCCTCGTGCACCTGCTCACGGCTGAAGCCGGCGGCGCGCAGGGTCTTCTCGTGCGACTCGAGACAGACGCCGCACCCGGTGATCGCCGAGACGGCGAGGCACCAGAGTTCGAAGTCCACCTTCTCCACACCCGGCCTGGCGATGATCTGCATCCGCAGTCGAGCCGGGATCGACTGGTACTGCTCGTCGCCGATCAGGTGCTTGGCCCGGTAGTAGATGTTGTTCATCGCCATGATGGTCGCGGCGGCCTTGGCCGCCTCGACCGCCTCCGGCGTGAGGTGTTCGGCCGCCTCGGCGGCGATCTCCCTCAGCACCACCGGGTTGCGGGCCGCCACCGCGCAGGCCAGGGCGGTGCCCCAGGCCTGGTCCGGCTTCAGCGTGGAGGTGGTGATGGTCGAGCCGAGGTTGAGCTTGATGTCCTTGGCGTACTCGGGCAGGCCCGCCTTGATCGCGTCGAGGCCCACGGTCAGACTCCGGCGCCGGCGAGCAGCGTGTTGGCGTCCAGGGTCGCGCCACCCTTGTTCCAGTTGCAGGGGCAGAGTTCGTCGGTCTGCAGCGCGTCGAGCACCCGCAGCACCTCGGAGACGTTGCGGCCGACCGAGCCGGCGGTGACCATCGCGAACTGGATCTCGTTGTCCGGGTCGATGATGAAGGTCGCCCGCTGGGCCACGCCGTCCGCGCCGAGCACGCCGCAGTCGCTGGTCAGCTCGCGCTTGATGTCGCTCATCATCGGGAACGGCAGCTCACGCAGGTCCGGGTGGTCCTTGCGCCACGCGTAGTGGACGTACTCGTTGTCCACCGACACGCCGAGAACCTGGGCGTCCCGGTCGGCGAACTCGCCGTTGAGCCGGCCGAACTCGGCGATCTCGGTGGGGCAGATGAAGGTGAAGTCCTTCGGCCAGAAGAAGACGACCCGCCACTTGCCCTGGTGGGACTTGTGGGTGATCGTCTCGAACGCCTTGTCCGCGTCGAGCGAGACGCAGGCGGTGAGTTCGTACTCGGGGAAGCGGTCACCGACAGTGAGCAAGAGTCCTCCTTGACGCCGGCATGAGGCCGTTAACTGGATCAGTTCCAGATGCTGCCGCAGCAGCGTTTTCCCTTGACAGCGCCCAGGTGACTTGTGAAGTCGATCACGAGAGACGGCTTCCGGCCGGGTGCTCGGCGCTCACGCCGTACGACAACCCTGCGTCACCGTCCCGACATGTGGATTGTTCCTCCCAAAACCAGTGGGCGGGTGGCAGAGTACCGATCGTGAACAGCACCGCCCTGATTCTTGGCAGCTAGCGCGCCGGCCCCTCCCCGCCGAGCGCGCAGACCTCCCGCATCCGCGGGGGGTCTTTTTGTTGCTCCCCGGCGGTCCCGTCCGATCGATGCCCGCAGCCCGTCCGCGTCCCGCAGCTCGTTGGAGAGAAAGGCACGCCATGAGGTTCCAGGTCTACGACACGACGTTGCGCGACGGCGCGCAGCGCGAGGGGCTCAGCTACTCGGTGGTCGACAAGCTGGCCGTGGCCCGGCTGCTCGACGAGTTCGGGGTCGGCTTCATCGAGGGCGGCTGGCCGGGGGCGGTGCCGAAGGACACCGAGTTCTTCCACCGGGCGCGTACCGAACTCGACCTGCGGCACGCGGTACTGGTCGCGTTCGGCGCCACCCGGCGGGCCGGCGTCGCGGTCGGCGAGGACCCGCAGGTGCGCGCGCTGCTCGACGCGGAGACGCCGGCGGTGGCGCTGGTCGCCAAGGCCGACCTGCGGCACGTCGAACGGGCGCTGCGCACGACGGCGGGGGAGAACCTCGCCATGATCCATGACACGGTGGCGCACCTCGTCGCCGAGGGGCGCCGGGTCTTCGTCGACGGCGAACACTTCTTCGACGGCTACCGCAACGACCCGGCGTACGGCGCGGCGGTGGTGGAGACGGCGCTGGCCGCCGGCGCCGAGGTGATGGTGCTCTGCGACACCAACGGCGGGATGCTCCCGTCGCAGGTCAGCGCGGTGATCGCCGATGTCACCGACCGGCTCGGCGTCGCACCGGATCGGCTCGGCATCCACTGCCAGAACGACACCGCCTGCGCGGTGGCCAACACCATCGCCGCCGTCGAGGCGGGCGTCCGACACGTCCAGGGCACCGCCAACGGGTACGGCGAGCGCCCGGGCAACGCCGACATCTTCGCGGTCGTCGCCAACCTCCAACTCAAGCTTGGGCTGCCCGTACTACCGGCGGGCTGCCTGGAACAGATGGTGCGGGTCTCGCACGCCATCGCCGAGATCGCCAACATCGCCCCCGACACTCACCAGGCCTATGTCGGGGCCGCTGCCTTCGCCCACAAGGCGGGGCTGCACGCGAGCGCGATCAAGGTCGACCCGTTGCTCTACAACCACGTGGACCCGTCGGTGGTGGGCAACGACATGCGGATCCTGGTTACCGAGATGGCCGGTCGGGCCAGTGTCGAGCTCAAGAGTCGTGAGCTCGGCCTGGACCTGGCCGGCCATCCGGAGACCCTGTCCCGGGTGACCAGGCGGGTGAAGGAACTGGAGGCCGGTGGCTGGTCGTTCGAGGCCGCCGACGCCTCGTTCGAGCTGCTGGTCCGCTCCGAGCTGCCGGAGGGCGCCCCGGCGCGGCCGTTCGCGCTCGAGTCGTACCGGGTGCTGGTCGAGCACCGGGAGGACGGCGCGGTGGTCTCCGAGGCCACCGTGAAGATCCGGGTACGAGGTGAGCGGGTGATCGCCACCGCCGAGGGCAACGGCCCGGTCAACGCCCTGGACGAGGCGCTGCGGGTCGGGCTGGCCCGGCACTACCCGGAGCTGCGCGACTTCGAGTTGGCCGACTACAAGGTGCGCATCTTGGAGGGCAGCCACGGCACCGGCGCGGTGACCCGGGTCCTGGTGGAGACCGCCGACGGCGCCGGACGCGACTGGACCACGGTCGGCGTGCACCCCAACGTGGTTGAGGCGAGCTGGCACGCCCTCGTCGACGCCCTCACCTATGGCCTCTCCCGCGCCAAGGTCTGACCCGCCTGGTCGGGGGTGGGGAGGCGGAGGGTGGCGAGGACCGGCCGGTGGTCGCTGCCGGCGAGGGGTCGGACCTCGACCGCCTGGGCGGCGATCCGCCGGTCGACCAGGACGTGGTCGATGGTGACCGGCGGGATCAGGTCGGCGTCGTACGGCCCCCAGGTGCCGACCAGCCCCTGACCGGTGGCGTCGGCCGCGTCGACGTAGCCGGTGCCCAGCAGGGCCCGCAGCGGTGCGTGGTCCAGGGTCGCGTTGAAGTCGCCGGCCAGAATCCGCAGCGTGCCGTCCGGTGTGGCCGGGGGTTGCGCCGCCAGGTCGGCGCGCCAGAAGCCGACCTGGTCGACGGCGTACGGCGCGGCCGGGTGCGCGGACTCGACCCGTACCGGTGGCGCGCCGGGGACGGAGATCGTGCCGTAGGCCTGGGTGAAGCCCCAGCCGCCACGGTGGCTGCGGACCCCGGCGTCGCTGATCGGGAAGCGTGCGTAGAGGCCGGAGCCGGGGGTGCCGACGAGCGGGTTGAGCTGCCGGTGGGGCAGCTGCCGGTCGAGCCCGAGCCGGTCGAGGTCGGCCTGCGCGCCGGGGGTGAACTCCTGCACGACCAGCACGTCGACGCGGTGCCGGCGGACCAGGTCGACCAGCGCGGCCGGATCGGCGGCTCCGGCCAGCAGGTTGGCGGTGAGCAGTCGTACGGTCGGGCCGCCGGCCGGTGGCGGCGCCGAGCCGAGCGCCCGCGGCGCGACCACGCCGAGCAGCGCCACCGCCGCCACCGCCGCGACCAGCGCCGGCCACCGCCGCCGCAGGGCGAGCGCGAGCACCACCGGCGCCAGGCTCCAGGCCGCGACGTACGGCGTGAAGGCGAGCGCCTGCACCAGCGGCCCACGGTCCAGGCCGGCCAACCGGAGCCCGGCCCAGGCGGCGGCGGGCGTCACGGCGAGCCAGCAGAGGCCGTCCACCACTCTGCGCCGCCGCCAGCTGCCCCTCGGTCGTTCCCGATGCTCGATGATCACGCGTGCAACCTATCCCGTGCCCCGCGCCGACATGACCCCCGGCAATTTTCGTGAATGGTGGCGCGTTCACATTTCACAATTCTCCTGCCAGGTAGGCGACAGTTGTCCCCACGGCTGTCGCTATTGACGCCCAGCTTTTTGCGGTGCTACGTTCCACGTGGTCGAAGCTCCGCAACTCTGAGTAGTAATACCTGCTCAGCTTGGGTGGAAATTGATTGAGGAAGCAAAATCACGGTGCGTTGAAGCTATTTCCTCGGCAGTTTTCGGACGGAGCCGTTCGACGAGAGAAGAACAGGCTGTCATCCGTCCCGCCCCGCGGGTCGGCCGATTTTTCACGGTCACACAAGGGGGACCTGTCATGACCACACCATTCCGACGTAAGGCGATCGCTGTCGCGTTCGCCGTTCTCGGACTCACCCTGGCCGGGGGCGGCATCGCCGTCGCCCAGCCGGCCGCGAAGGCGCCGGAGGCCGTCCAGCCGGCGGCTCGCAGCACCAGCACCCAGCCGCCGGTGACGGCCGAGTCGGCTCGTAAGGCGCGGGCCGCGCTCAACGCCAACAGCACCCTCATCGCGAGCACCAGCATCACCATCGTCAACGCCAACGGCACCAAGGCCCGCGGCGCCGGCACCGTCATCAAGTACGGCGTCGGCCAGTACGAGGTGCAGTACGGCTACATCGTCTCGGCCGGGGTCTACGTGGCCACCATCGGTCGGCCGGACCCCTGCTGCATCCCGGCGGGTGGCGAGGTCGCGGTCGCGCCGCGGCTCTCCACGCCCAACGCGGTCTTCGTCCAGACCCGCAACTCGGCGGGTGTCGCGGCCGATCTGCCGTTCCACCTGGTCGTCCACACCAGCTGACGGCACCGGCGTCGGCCCCCGCGCGATCCGCGCGGGGGCCGCACCGTGTCCGTACCGGTTGCGTGCCTCGTGCCGCCCCGGGCCGTCCGTCGCCCACTCGGGCGGGTTGTCCCGATCCGGGAGCGAAACGGCCGCTCCGGCGCTGATAATCCGACGTTTGTCCGGCCACCGCCACGGGAAGCAAGCACCGTGACGGACATCTCGGACACCCTGGCCAGCATGCCCAGCTCGGTCGAAGCCGAACCGACACCAGCCGAGCTGGAACAGACCCTCTTCGAGGTCAAACGCGTGATCGTCGGGCAGGATCGGCTCGTCGAGCGCCTGCTCACCGCCCTGATCGCCGACGGACACTGCCTGCTCGAAGGGGTGCCCGGCGTGGCCAAGACCCTGGCCGCGCAGACCCTCGCCACAGTGGTCGGTGGCACCTTCTCCCGGATCCAGTTCACCCCGGACCTGGTCCCGTCGGACATCGTCGGCACCCGGATCTACCGGGCCTCCCGCGAGAGCTTCGACATCGAGCTGGGGCCGGTGATGGCGAACCTGGTGCTCGCCGACGAGATCAACCGGGCGCCCGCGAAGGTGCAGTCGGCGCTGCTGGAGGCGATGGCCGAGCGGCAGGTCTCCATCGGCGGGCGCAGCTATCCCGTCCCGACGCCGTTCCTGGTGCTGGCGACCCAGAACCCGATCGAGTCGGAGGGGGTCTACCAGCTGCCCGAGGCGCAGCGGGACCGGTTCCTGATGAAGGTCGTCGTCGACTACCCGAGCGACGCCGACGAGCTGGCCATCCTCTACCGGATGAGCACCGACCGGCCCACGTCCCGGCAGGTGCTCGACCCGGAGCGGCTGCGGCAGCTGCAGGCCCGCGCCGAACGCGTCTTCGTCCACCACGCGCTGGCCGAGTACGTGGTCCGGCTGATCCTGGCCACCCGGGACCCGGGACGGTTCGGGTTGCCCGAACTCGCCCCGCTGCTGGCGTACGGGGCGAGCCCGCGAGCCACCCTCGGCCTGGTCGCCGCCGCCCGGGCCCAGGCGCTGCTGCGCGGCCGGGAGTACGTGCTCCCCGAGGACGTCCGCGAGCTGGCCACCGACGTGCTCTCCCACCGGCTGGTGCTCTCCTTCGACGCGGTCGCCGACGGCGTCACCGCCGAGTCGGTCGTGCGGCGGCTGGTCGAGGCGGTGCCCCCGCCGCGCCTGGCCACGAAGCCGGAGCAGGCGCCGGATCTGGCGGCGGCATGAGGCGCACCGAAACCGTCGCGGCCGTGCCGGCCGATCCCGGTCTCGCCGACCTCGCCCCCGACCAGCGGTTGCGTCGCCTGGAACTGACCGTCAACCGGCGCCTGAACGGCCTGCTGCACGGCCAGTACCGCGGTCTGCTGCCCGGGCCGGGGAGCGAGCCGGCGGGCAGCCGTGAGTACCGGCCCGGCGAGGACGAGGTGCGCCGGATGGACTGGGCGGTCACCGCCCGCACCGGCGTGCCGCACATCCGTCAGGTCGACGCCGACCGGGAGCTGACCACCTGGTTGCTGGTGGACGCCAGCCCGAGCATGGAGTTCGGCACCGCCGAGCTGGACAAGCGGGAGCTCTCCGTGGCGGCGGTCGCCGCGATCGGCTTCCTGACCGCGGGCGTCGGCAATCGGCTCGGCGCGCAGCTGCTCACCCCGGCGGGTCTGCGCCGGTTCCCGGCCCGCAGCGGGCGTACCCACCTGCTGAGCCTGCTGCGGGCGCTGCTGGCCGCCCCACGCACCGGCGGATACGACGAGGCGACCGCGCCGCTCGCGCCACCGGACCTGGCCGACGCGCTCGCCGCCGTGCACCGGGTGGCCGCCCAGCGCGGTCTGGTCGTGGTGGTCTCCGACTTCCTCGACGGGCTGCCCGACGACCCCGAGCACCCGCCGCCCTGGGAGCGGACCCTGCGCCGTCTCGGCGTCCGGCACCAGGTGCTCGCGGTGGAGGTGACCGACCCGCGCGAGCTGGAACTGCCGGACGTCGGCCTGGTCACGCTCGTCGACCCGGAGACCGGGCGCCGGCGCGAGGTGTGCACTTCGGACCGTGGGCTGCGGGACCGGTACGCCGTTGCGGCGGCCGCCCAGCGCGACCAGGTGCGTCAGGCGCTGCGCCGCAGTGGGGCGGCGCACCTGTCGTTGCGGACGGACCGGGACTGGTGCGCCGACATCGTGCGGCACGTGCACGCCCAGCGCCGGCTGGCCGCCGTGCCGGTCGGCGTCGGCCGGGGAGGTGCCGCGTGATCTGGCTGTCGCCGGCCCGGCTCTGGCTGCTGCTCGGCGTGCTCGCCCTGGTGGTGGGCTACCTGATGATGCAGCGCCGACGCAGCCGGTACGCGGTCCGCTTCACCAATCTGCGGCTGCTCGACCGGATCGCGCCGCAACGCCCGGCCTGGCGTCGGCACGTGCCCGCCGGGCTCTTCCTGGCCATGCTGGCGCTGCTGGTGGTCGGTTTCGCCCGGCCGACCGCCGAGGTGCGGGTGCCCCGGGAACGGGCCACCGTGATGGTGGCGGTGGACGTCTCCACCTCGATGCTCGCCACCGACGTCGACCCGGACCGGCTCGCCGCGGCCAAGGGCGCGGCCCGCAAGTTCGTGGACGGGCTGCCGGACGAGTTCAACGTGGGGCTGGTCGCGTTCGCCGGCAGCGCGGCGGTGCTGGTGCCGCCCGGCACGGACCGGGAGGCGCTGCACGACGGGGTCCAGCGCCTCGCCGAGGGGATCACCGGAGTGCAGGGGACTGCCATCGGAGAGGCGATCAGCACCTCGCTCGGCGCGGTGAAGGGCCTGGACAGCGAGGCGGCGAAGGCGCCTCCGCCGGCGCGGATCGTGCTGCTCTCCGACGGGGCGAACACCTCGGGCATGGATCCGATGGAGGCTGCCGCCGCGGCGGTCGCGGCGAAGGTGCCGGTGCACACCATCTCCTTCGGCACTCCCGGCGGTTTCGTGGACCGGGGCGGGCGCCCGATCCAGGTGCCGGTGGACGGGCAGACCCTGCACGCGGTCGCCGAGGAGACCGGCGGAATGTTCCACGAGGCCAGCACGATCGAGGAGCTGAAGGCGGTCTACGACGACATCGGGACCTCGGTCGGTTACCGCACCGAACGGCAGGACGTCTCGGCCCGGTTCATCGGTCTCGGGCTGGTGTTCGCGATGGGCGCCGCGGCCGGCTCGATGCGCTGGTTCTCCCGCCTGCCCTGACGAACCGCGGCCGGTACGCGCCCGGCCACCGCCCCAGGACACCGACGTGAGGAGTACGCATGGCAGTGCAGACCGGACTGGGCGAGCCGCGCGGTCCCTGGTTCGTCTCCCCCGAACTCGACCCAGACGGCCGGGCGCGTTGGGACGGGCCCGGATCGGGGCGGGACCCCGCCGGCCGACGCTGGCGGGGTCGGTTGCTGGCTGCCCTGGCGGTGGTGGCACTCTCCACCGCCTCCGGCGCCGCGGCCGGCGGCTGGGTGGCCAGTCGTGGCGGAACCCCCGGTCCGGCGGCGGCGTCCGCGGCCCCGGTGCCGGCGGAACTGGTGACCGCGGCCGAGCGCACCGTGCCCGGAGTGGTGTCGGTGCTGGTCGGCGGTGGGGCGGCCGGTGCCGCGGCGGCCACCGGGTCCGGCTTCGCGGTCGACGACCAGCAGCACATCATCACCAACGACCACATCCTCGCCAAGGGCGGCGGCGGGTCGGTCACCGTGGAGATGCCCGACGGGCGGCGCTTCACCGCGGAGGTGGTCGGCCGGGAACCGAGCAGCGACCTGGCGGTGCTCAAGGTGCCACCGAGCGCGGGGCTGGCGCCGTTGCCGCTGGCCAAGCCGGGCTCCACGCGGGTCGGTGAGCCGGTGCTGGCCGTCGGGTCGCCGCTCGGCCTCTCCGGCACCGTCACGGCCGGGATCGTCAGCGCGCTCAACCGCCAGGTGCGCCTTGGCGCCAACCGGCACACGGCGGTGCAGACTGACGCGTCCATCAATCCGGGCAACTCGGGTGGGCCACTGGTCAACGCGCGCGGCGAGGTGGTCGGGGTGAACACCGCCATCGCCACGATCGACGGGAACGGCTCGATCGGCATCGGCTTCGCCATCCCGATCGAGCAGGTGCAGCAGACCGCCGACACCATCATCGGCAAGGGTGGCTGAGCTGCGGGTACCGACGGATAGCGCGAGGTGGGAAGGCATCGACTGTCGGATATCCGGCCCGGGAGCATCGGGCCATGGAAATATTACGCTGAGTATGGATACTGGCGGAGGTGGAGCGTCCTCTCATCGCGGTCCTCCTGGTGGCGGGCCTGCTCATCGGAACTGGCGTCGGATCGGCGTACACCCGTGCCCGGCGCGGCTGGGCCGACTATCAAACGGTCAAGAAGAGTGTGCCGGGAGCCCGGAAGACGGCCTGGCTGCTGATCCGGGCGGTCACCACGAAGGTCGGCGTGATCGCGCTGCTGCTGATCGGCGCGGTCGCCTACGCCGCGGTCGGCTCCGACGACGAGACCGCCGGACCGGCGCCAACCCCCTCAGTCACCCCGAGCGAGCGGCCCGGGCGTTAGCCTCATGGGGTGGATGGCGGATTGCGGGTCAGCGACCGGTGGGTCGTCCCCGCCGCCGAGCTCCGGGAACGCTTCTCCCGGTCCTCCGGCCCGGGCGGGCAGGGTGTCAACACCGCCGACTCCCGGGTCGAGCTGAGCTTCGACCTCGCCGGCTCGCCGAGCATGCCGGAATCGCTGCGCGCCCGGGCGCTGAGCCGGCTCGGCGGTCGGCTGGTCGACGGCGTGCTGACCATCGCGGCCAGCGAGCACCGGGCGCAGCTGGCCAACCGCGAGGCGGCCCGGGAGCGGCTGGCCAGCCTGCTTCGCGAGGCGGTGGCGCCACCGCCACCGCCCCGTCGACCGACCCGCCCGTCCCGGGGCGCCAAGGAGCGCCGGCTGGCCGAGAAGAAGCGTCAGTCCCAGCGCAAGCGCGAGCGTCGGGTCGACGGCGACTAGGCGGTCGGCGGTCGCGCGCCGGCTAATTCCGGGCGTCCGCCGGGTGCGGGCCGTTACCGTCTGCCGGCATGACCACCGACACCCTGCGGGACGTGCACGGCGTACCCGTGCTCGACTGCGCCGAGGACGGCCCGGTGCTGCGCGACGGCGACGCCGCGCTCGACGTGATCGGCGACGCGCTCGGGCGCGGCGCGGAGCTGGTCGTGCTGCCCGTGAGCCGGCTCGGTGACGATTTCTTCCAGCTGCGCAGCGGGGTGGCCGGCGAGATCGTGCAGAAGTTCGTCAACTACCGGCTGCAGCTGGCCGTGGTGGGTGACATCGCCGCCCGGCTCGCCGCGAGCCCGGCGTTGAGCGACTTCGTGACCGAGGCCAACCGGGGTCGCCAGCTCTGGTTCCTGGCCACCCGGGCGGAGCTCGACGGCCGGCTCCGGCCGGGGTGATGTCGATCCCGGCTCCGGAGTGGGCGGCGCATCGGGGGCGGCCTGGGTGAACACCCGGGTGGGAAATTCACGCCGGGACGGTGACCAGCAGCCGGTCGCGCAGCGCGGCGGCCCGTACCGCGAAGTCCCGCTGGGCGGCGGCGTACTCGGCGCGGCCCTGCGCGGTCTCCACCCGCACCGGCGGATAGCCGAGCGCCGCCAGATCGTAGGGGCTGGCCCGCATGTCCAGCGTGCGGATCTCCCGGGCCAGCGCGAACGCGTCGGCGACCAGCTCGGCGGGGACCAGCGGGGAGAGCTTGTACGCCCACTTGTAGAGATCATTGCGTATCCTCATCCCAGGCAACTTCGAGGGAGGGAACGCAGGGATGGACGTCGTCATCTACGCACGGCTCAGCCTGGACAAGCTGGGTAACGAGCTGGGCGTTGATCGGCAGCTCGAAGCCTGCCGGGAGTTGGCAGCTCGTCAGGGCTGGACGGTGACGCGGGAGCTGATCGACAACAGCATCAGCGCCACGACCGGCCGGGTCCGGCCGGCGTTCGAGAAGCTGCTCACCCTGAGCCCGAAGCCGGACGCCATCATCGTCTGGCATCTCGACCGCCTCGTCCGCCTCACCCGTGAGCTGGACCGGGTGATCAGCTACGGCGTACCCGTCCATGCCGTGACCGCAGGGATGCTGGACTTGAGCAACCCGACAGGCGTCCTGATGGCGAACGTGGTCACGGCGTTCTCTCAGTTCGAGGGTCAGCAGAAGGCTGCTCGTCAGCGTCTGGCAGCCACGCAGCGCGCTTCCCAGGGCCGGCCCTGGTGGTCAGCTCGACCCTTCGGATACGAGCGCGACGGAACACCTCGTGGCGGTGAAGCCGAGGCCGTTCAGCGTGCGTACCAGGATCTGTTGGCGGGGCGCTCCCTGTTGTCGATCGCCGACGAGTGGAACCGTCAGGGCATGCTCACCACCAGGGGGAGGAATTGGACGGGAGCAACTGTTCGTCAGCTCCTCATGTCTGCCAGGAACTGCGCTATCCGTACGTACGCAGGGGATGAGGTCGGCCCTGGTAACTGGGATGCCCTGGTGCCCGAGGAGATCTACCGTTCCGCTGTCCGTGTGCTCAACTCTCCTACCCGCAAGGCTGGTGGTGGCGGTCCCCGTCGGAGCCTGCTGACGGGCGTCGCTACCTGCGCCAAGTGCGGTGGCCCCATCCGCACGGCATGGCGTGGACGCAAGGGCGAGCAGGGCAGCTACGCCGTCTATGAGTGCAAGTTCAAGCACTGCGTATCCCACCGTCAGGACAATGCTGACACCATGGTCAGTGAGCGTGTGATCCGGTTCCTGACCGCGCCGCAGTTCGCCGAAGCGTTCGAGCAGAGCGAGGATGACCTGCCTGTTCAGCAGATGAGGGATGAGCTGGGGTCCCTTCGGTCACGGCTCGATGATCTGGCCACCGACTATGCCGCTGGGCTCGTTACTCGATCGCAGTTTCTGACTGCATCCCAGACCATGCGCAGCCGCGTGGACGAGTTGGAGGATCAGCTGTCCCAACTGGGAGATGACAGCGCCGTCAAGGGCGTCACCGGGATGACGGACGAGCAGGTACGCCGTCACTGGGACGGGTTGGATGTAGACCGCAGGCGGTCCCTGATCCTCGCGGTTGTCGTGAGCTGCCGTCTCCGACAGAAGGGGCGTGGCGTCCGCCGCACCGATGAGCGGCATGTCGATGTGTTGTTCAGAGCGGGAGACCCTGCGAAGGTTGCGAGCCTCTGAGCCAGGGGTCTCCTTGAACAAGGAACTGGCCGTTCGAGCCTGTTGTGGCTGGCGGGCCAGCGTTGTCTTCCCAGGTCGAGCGCCAGATCGCCGCTTCTGGGCAACCTTGGAACCGGGGCAAGATGGCGGAGGCTATGACATAGCGGCGTGGAGAGGGTGTCTCAGGGGGTCATGCCCCCACCCTTGCCGGTGGCTCCGCTCCCTCAAGCAGCGCCGCACACACATCGATCAACCGGGCGCGTAGTCGGCCCGCGCGCTGCGAGAACTCGCGTTGACGAGCGACGTACTCGGCCTTGCCCTCGGGTGTCTCGATGGCCACCGCCGGTTCCCCGTAGGAGGAGAAGTCGTACGGGGAAGCCTGCATGTCGAGTAGCCGGATGTCCCTCGCCAACTCGAAGCAGTCGAGCGCCAGATCGCCCGGAACCGCAGGGCCCAGCTTGGTCGCCCACTTGTGGCAGTCCATCGAGGCGTGCAAGCAGCCCGGCTGGTCAAGCTCTACCTGGCTCTCCCTCGTTGGTTGGAGCCGGTTGAGGCTGACCGCGTCAGGGGTGAAGAACCGGAACGCGTCGAAGTGCGTGCAGCGGACCTGGTGAGACTCGACTACCGCGTCAGTTCCCTCCTGCCCAAGTCGCAGGGGGAGTGGATGCCGATGCTCCCGTTGGCGGTACACCATCGCCCACTCATGCAGACCGAAGCAGCCAGTGAAGGCTGGTCGTGACGAGATGGCGGACAACAGTCGATGGATGAAGCGCACCGATTCAGCCCGGTCGGCGAGGAACGCTGTGACGTCGAAGCTCACGACTTCGTCTTCGTCCGTGGCGTACCAACGCCACTGTCGATGTGGCGCAGAGCCCTTCGGTCCGGGCTCCAAGGAGATGCCCACACCGGGGTGCCACCGTCGTAGCACGGATGGCCGGGTGCCGTAGTAGTCGTACAAGAAGTCATCGATCGCGTGGCGTTCCCTCGTGGCCTTGCGGGCGCGGTGGCCTGCGGTAAGGGAGTCGGCGCGCTTCTCGTGAGCTTCCAGGAGGGGAAGCCAGCTTGCGGCGGGGATGCTGGTCAACGGTTCGGGCCCTTGTCCGCTTCGTGCCGCTTGCATACCCCCCACCTCCGGGAGGTGCCTGAGTTGCGCTTACGCAGATCCATGTTGGCGTGCAGGCAGCCCGGCTGCTCGTGCGCGTGCTGGGTCTCCCGGGTCGGGGTGAGCAGGATCCCGTCGTCGGTGGCCCGGTAGTCGGCGCCGAACGCCGTCGGGTCGGCGCCACGCAACTCGACCCCGGCGCCCGGATGCCAGCGGCGCAGCTGGGCCGGGCGGTGCGAGTAGTAGGTGAAGAGGAAGTCCTCCACCGGGTGCGTCTCGCCCCGCCGTCGGCGGGCCAGGTGCGGGGTGAGCCAGGCGTCGACCCGCTCCTCGTGCGCCCGTTGCCGGGCCTGCCACTGCGCCGCGTCGAGCACGGTGGCGGGAGCGAGGGCGGCGGTCACGGCACCCAGGGTACGACCGCCGCCCACGAGCTGGTCAGGGCACGTCCACCCGCACCCCGGCGGAGAAGACGCCGCTGCGCAGCTCCAGCTGCTTGGGCGGGTCCCGTCCGTCGACGGTGAAGACCAGCGGCAGCACCACCCGGCTGCCGGCGGCCACCGGCTGTGCGAAGACGTCCCGGCCCAGGTTGGCCTTGCGGGTGGCCGGCTCGTCGGTGCTCACCCACCTGCCGCCGGGCAGGTACGCCCGTTGCAACTGCCCGTGCCAGGCCTGGTGCTCCGGAGTGAGGTTGCGCACCCCGACGGTCGCCTGGCACTGCCGGCCGGTGGTGGCGGCGGCCGCCGAGCAGGCCATCCGGTACACGGTGAACTCGAACGCCGTCTCACGCAGCGGCACGCCCACCGCGCCCGCGGCCCCGCTGCCCATCCAGGCCCCGCTGGTCGGTTGCTTGTCGGTGTCGATCGCGGCGACCCGGCGGGTGGCCGTCCAGCCGGCGGTGCCGGCGATCGCGGCGAGCACCACCACGGCCGAGCTGACCAGGAGCCAGACCGGTGGGCTACGCCGCCGGCTCGCGGGCCGGGGTGTCGCCGGGCGCGGGTAGATGGTGCCCCGGCCCTGCCGTGGATCGCTGCTCGGGGCCGCACCGTCGGCCAGGGCGGCGGCCACCGGGCGGCGACGTCGCCGCCACAGCCACCAGCCCGCGCCGGCCAGCAGCAGCACCGCCCCCAGCACCCCGAGCAGCACCGGCGTCCGCTGCCACAGCGGGGTCGAGGTGGTCTTGGCCACCCCGGTGGCCGCCGCGCTCCAGGTGGCGGTGGCGCAGTCGTACGGACGGCTGCCGTCGCTGGTGAACGCGCAGGCGGGCGCGGTCACCGGCTGGCCCGCCGGGGCGGTGGCGAGCGAGGTGTTCAGCGTGGTGACGCTGCGCGCCGGCAGCTTCAACCGCCAGGTCACCTCGCTCGCCGACTGGGCGCCGACGTGGCTGGCCCGACCGCCGGCGGTGATCACCGATGGTGCCGACCCCGGTGGCAGTTCCTGCCGGATCGTGGTCTCCACCGGGGCGCTCCCGCTGTTGCGGACGTGGATCCGGTAGGCCGGCGCCGGTGTGGGCGCCGGCGCCACCGCCACGGTGACCGGTGGCTTGGGTGGCGGCGGCATCGCCTGGGTGGGCGTGGGCACAGCCGGCGGCGCGGCGGGCATGCCCGCCCGGCCCGTGGGCGGCGCCGACGACTCCGACGGTGACGGCTCGGGCGCCACCGCCGGTGGTCGCTGGTGCGCGGCCGCCGGTTCGCGGGCCACCGCGGGCAGTGCCGGCACGGCGGCGAGGATGCCGAGGCAGTGGACGACCACCGCCAGGGCCTTGTGGTGTCGTGTCGATGCAGGCATACGAACGAACCTCCGGAGCCGACGCTATGGGCGGGGTCACGTCGTGCGGGTACGAAGTGGCGAAACCGGCCCCGGTCGCCGTCGGTTCGCGTACTCTGCGCCGCCACGCCCTCACCCACCTGGGCCCGGGGCCCTCGCCGGCGGGGATAGATTGGCCGGGTGCGTATCGCTCGTTTTGCTCATGCCAAGGGAATGTCGTTCGGGGTCGTCGAGGGCGAGCCGGAGGCCGGGCCGCAGGGCCTGACCATCGCCGAGATCGAGGGGCACCCGTTCGGCCCGATCAAGTTCAGCGGTGGCCGCTGGGCCCTCTCCGACGTCCGGCTGCTCTCACCGATCCTGCCCAGCAAGGTGGTCTGTGTCGGCCGTAACTACGCCGAGCACGCTGCGGAGCACGGCAGCGAGGTGCCGAAGGAGCCGCTGCTGTTCCTCAAGCCGTCCACCTCGGTGATCGGGCCGCGCGACGCGATCCGGCTGCCGATCTTCTCCAAGCAGGTCGAGCACGAGGCGGAGCTGGCGGTGGTGATCGGGGCGCCGGGTGCGCGCCGGGCCGACCGGGCCGCCGCCGAGCGGGCCATCTTCGGCTACACCTGCGCCAACGACGTGACCGCCCGCGACCTGCAGCGCTCCGACGGCCAGTGGACCCGGGCGAAGGGCTTCGACTCGTTCTGCCCGATCGGCCCGTGGATCACCACCGGGCTGGACGTCACCGACCTGGAGATCCGCTGCGAGGTCGGTCCCGACCCGGACGCGATGGAGGTCCGACAGCTGGGCCGGACCCGCGACATGGTCTTCGACGTGCCCGCGCTGGTGTCGTACATCTCGCACGTGATGACGCTGCTCCCCGGCGACGTGGTGCTCACCGGCACTCCGGCAGGGGTTAGCCCGCTCACCGACGGGGATACGGTCAGCGTGCGGATCGAGGGGATCGGCGAGCTCACCAACCCGGTGGTCCCGGTCGCCTGATCCGGCGCCGACGTCCCGAAACCGCTGGTCAGGTGGGGTTTCGGGGGTTGGATTTGGCCTGTCGGTGGCGGGAGGGTAAAGTTCATTCCCGGCACCGCAAGGGGCCAATGGGGTATGGGGTAATTGGCAGCCCGACTGATTCTGGTTCAGTTAGTCTAGGTTCGAGTCCTGGTACCCCAGCAACCGATGTTCGCGAGAATGTCGGTCGCTGCAGTGTGTTGGAGTCCGGCTCCGCTCCCCGTCCGGGGGGCCGAAAAAGATCTCTGATAGACTTCAGCGGCGCCGCCCGGCAGGGCGGCGAAGGGAAAGATGGTTCTGGCCCCGTCGTCTAGCGGCCCAGGACGCCGCCCTCTCAAGGCGGTAGCGCCGGTTCGAATCCGGTCGGGGCTACAGCAGCAAGAGCCCGTCGCGCGCAAGCGCGGCGGGCTCTTCTCCTTTTGCCAGACATACCCCCTCCACCTCCCGCCACACCTCGCCCGCCCCAGGCTGGCCGCACGGCGTTGATCATGAGGTTGACGGCGGAGGTGATCTCCGAATCCGCCGTAAAGCTCATGATCAACGGGTGGGGGCCGGGGGTGGGGGCGGGGTGGGGGTTAGAGGCCGGAGAGGCGTTGGCCGGCGCGGACCACGGCCATGGCGTGGCGTTCGCCCGGGCGGCGGCCGAGGCGCTCGATCGGGCCGGAGATGCTGACCGCGGCGATCACCCGGCCGGTCCGGTCCCGGATCGGCGCCGAGACGCTCGCCACACCGGCCTCCCGCTCGGCCACGCTCTGCGCCCAGCCGCGACGGCGGACCTCGGCCAGGGTGCGCCCGGTGAACTTCGACCGGGGCAGCAGCGGCATCACCGCCTCCGGCGGCTCCCAGGCGAGCAGGATCTGCGCGGCCGAGCCGGCCGTCATCGGCAGCACCGAACCGACCGGGACGGTGTCCCGCAGCCCGCTGGCCCGCTCGGCGGCGGCCACGCAGATCCGCTCGTCCGCGCGGCGCAGGTAGAGCTGGGTGCTCTCGCCGGTGGCGTCGCGCAGCGCGGCCAGCAGCGGCTCCGCGGCGGTCAACAGCACGTCCGGTGCCGCGTTGGCCAGCTCACCGAGCCGTGGCCCGGGACGCCAGCGGCCCTGGGTGTCCCGTACCAGCATCCGATGGATCTCCAGCGCCTGTGCCAGCCGGTGCGCGGTGGCCCGGGGCAGCTTCGTGCGCTCAACAAGTTCGGCCAGGCTGGCGCCGTCGACGCAGGCGGCCAGGATGACCACCGCCTTGTCGAGAACGCCGACACCGCTCATACTGTGTCCCACAAGCCGAAACTTACCTCCCAGAATTTAGGATGTCCAGATGGTGGGAGTCACTCAACCGAGGACCCTGGCCGAGAAGGTCTGGGACGCGCACGTCGTACGGTCCGCCGCCGGCGAGCCGGACCTGCTCTACATCGACCTGCACCTGTTGCACGAGGTGACCAGCCCGCAGGCGTTCGACGGGCTGCGGCTCGCCGGCCGTCGGGTGCGCCGTCCCGATCTGACGATCGCGACCGAGGACCACAACACCCCGACCGGCTACGCCGACCCGGCGTTCCGTCAGCGACGCGGCGACCTGCTGACCATCGCCGACCCGACCTCGCGCACCCAGATCGAGACGCTGCGCCGCAACTGTGCCGAATTCGGCGTGCGGCTGCACCCGCTGGGCGACGACAACCAGGGCATCGTGCACGTCATCGGCCCGCAGCTCGGGCTCACCCAGCCCGGCACGACGATCGTCTGCGGCGACTCGCACACCGCCACCCACGGCGCGTTCGGAGCGCTCGCCTTCGGCATCGGCACCAGCGAGGTCGAGCACGTGCTGGCCACCCAGACGCTGCCGCAGAGCCGGCCGAAGACCATGGCGGTGACGGTCACCGGTGAGCTCGCGCCCGGAGTCACCGCCAAGGACCTGGTGCTCGCGCTGATCGCGAAGGTGGGTACCGGCGGCGGTCGCGGACACATCGTCGAGTACCGCGGCGACACGATCCGCTCGCTCTCCATGGAGGGCCGGATGACCATCGCCAACATGTCCATCGAGTGGGGCGCCAAGGCCGGCATGATCGCGCCGGACGAGACCACCTTCGCGTACCTCAAGGGGCGGCCGAACGCGCCGCAGGGGGCGGACTGGGACGCGGCGTTGGCCTACTGGCGGACGCTGCCCACCGACCAGGGCGCCACCTTCGACGCCGAGGTGACGCTGGACGCTGCTCAGGTCACTCCGTTCGTCACCTGGGGCACCAACCCGGGCCAGGGCGCGCCGCTGAGCGCGCCGGTGCCCGATCCCGAGGAGTTCGGCACCGACTCGGAGCGGGCCGCGGCCCGGCGGGCCCTGGAGTACATGGACCTGCGCCCCGGCACGCCACTGCGCGAGCTGCCGATCGACGTGGTCTTCGTCGGCTCCTGTACCAACGGCCGGCTGGAGGACCTGCGCGCCGCCGCCGACGTGCTGCGCGGGCACAAGGTGGCCGGCGGGGTGCGGATGCTGGTCGTACCCGGGTCCGCCGCCGTCCGGGAGGCCGCCGAGGCGGAGGGGCTGGACAAGGTCTTCACCGACGCGGGCGCCGAGTGGCGCTTCGCCGGCTGCTCCATGTGCCTGGGCATGAACCCGGACACCCTCAAGCCGGGCGAGCGCTCCGCCTCCACCTCCAACCGCAACTTCGAGGGCCGGCAGGGCCGGGGCGGGCGTACCCACCTGGTCTCGCCGCCGGTCGCCGCCGCCACCGCCGTGGCCGGCCGGCTGGCCGCTCCCGCCGACCTGTAGAGGAGACACCGCTGATGCAGAAGTTCACCACCCACACCGGCACCGCGGTTCCGCTGCGCCGGTCCAACGTGGACACCGATCAGATCATCCCGGCCGTGTACCTCAAGCGGGTGACCCGGACCGGTTTCGCCGACGGGCTCTTCAGCGCCTGGCGGGAAGATCCGGAATTCGTGCTCAACGATGCCGTCTATTCGGGAGCGTCGATTCTTGTGGCCGGTCCGGAGTTCGGCACCGGGTCGTCCCGGGAGCACGCCGTCTGGGCGCTGCGCGACTGGGGCTTCCGCGCGGTGCTCTCGCCCCGCTTCGGCGACATCTTCCGCGGCAACGCCCTCAAGGAAGGTCTGCTGCCGGTCGAGTTGGAATTGAAAGCGATCGAGGAGATCTGGGATCTCGTCGAGTCCGACCCGAGTGCTCGCATCACCGTCGACCTGGCCACCCGCGAGGTCCGTGCCGGGCACGCCACCTGGTCGTTCCCGCTGGACGACTTCAGCCGGTGGCGGTTGATGGAGGGCTTGGATGACATTGGACTCACCCTCCGGCACGAGGCCGAGATCAGCACCTACGAGACGGCCCGACCGCCGTTCCTGCCCGCGGTGGCATAGCCGTTCGCCCGACACGTACAGCGGATTCGCCCCCACCGGTGCCGCCGGTGGGGGCGAATCCGTTACGACACAAGGGCTTTTTTCTACCGAATGTTTGTGTCCAGGCAGCACAGGGCATACCGTGCGCGCAGAATGGCTCGCGTCGAGTCAGTTGCACAATCGGGAGGAAGTCGTGAACAAGGCCGAGCTCATCGAGGCGCTCGCCGTTCGCCTGGGGGACCGGAAAACGGCGACGGCCGCGCTCGACGCGGTCCTCACTGAGGTCCAGGCGGCGGTCACCAAGGGCGAGAAGGTGGCGATCACCGGATTCGGAGCGTTCGAAAAGCGTGTCCGGGGAGCGCGAACAGCGCGGAACCCCCGCACCGGCGAGGCGGTGAAGGTCAAGAAGACATCCGTGCCGACCTTCCGTGCGGGCGCCGGGTTCAAGGAGATGGTGGCCGCCGGCAAGGTGCCGAAGGCCACGGCGGCGGCCAAGAAGATTGCGGCCGCCACCAAGACGACCGCGGCCGCCAAGACCACTGGCGCGAAGGCGACCGGGGCCAAGGCGACCGGGGCGAAGGCCACCGGGGCGAAGGCGACCGGGGCGAAGGCGACCGGGGCCAAGGCGGCCGGCAAGAAGACCGCCGCGGCGAAGGCGACCAAGACCAGCGCGGCGACCAAGACCGCCGCCAGCAAGAAGACCGCCCCGGCGCGGAAGACCGCGGCGGCGAAGACCACCACGACGAAGAAGACCACCGCGGCGAAGAAGACCACCGCGGCGGCGAGCAAGAGCACGGCGGCCAAGAAGGCGCCGGCGAAGAAGGCTCCGGCCAAGAAGGCGGCCACCCGCCGCTGACCGGCCGGCTCGAAGGGCGTCCACCGCAACGGTGGGCGCCCTTCGGCGTATCCGCGGACATTGACCGGTGCCGTCGCCGCGCGGAGAATCGCCGTGCCGGTCACCCCCGCCGGCGCCGAACGAGAAGAGGGCGCCGGTGCGTCAGCGTCAAATCGCCATCGGTGCGCTCGCCCTCGGCGTCGTCCTGCTCACCGACGTGCTGCGGGTCTGGCTACCGGGCATCATCACCATCTTCGGGCAGGCCGCGTCGACCCCGGCCGAGCTGATGGGGGCGTTCGCCCTCGGCTGGTTCGTGCTCGCACTGGCCGCGCCGGCGCTGATCCGGCGGGCCGGTGCCCGCCGGGTCACCATCGCGTCGGCCGTACTGCTGGCCGCCGCCCGGATCGCGCTCACCGCCACCCCCGGCGGGCGGCCCCAACTCCTGCTCGCCACCGCCGGCCTGCTCGCCGGGCTGATCTGGCTCGCCGGCACCGCCTCGACGACCGACCGCCCGGTCCCGGGTCTCGCCCTGGGGCTGGCCGTGGGCGCGGCCGGGCACGCCGTCCTCGACACGTACGACCTGGTGTGGTGGGGGCGCTGGGAGGCCTGGCTGGTCAGCCTGGTGCTGGTGGCGCTCTTCCTGGCCGGGCAGGCGGCGCGCGCCGCGCCGTCGGGCGCCGGTGGTGTCCGTGCCTGGCTGCTGGCCGGCCCGGCGCTGCTGCTCGCCGGCATGGTGGCGCTCTCTCCGGCGCTGGCCCGCACCGGGAACTCCTACCTGCAGGGCGAGGCGGGGATAGCCCGTTCCCCGTTGCTGGGCCTCGCGCCGCTGCCGCTGGCCGTCGCCGCTTTCCTGCTGGCCGCGCTGGCGGGAGCGCCCCGACCAGCCGGGCGGCTGCCCCGACCGGTGGCCGTGCTGATCGGCCCGGTGGCTCTGCTGGCCGGCGGGGTGCTCTTCGCCCTGCACCGGGGCGACCTGCTGCTACCGGCGATGCTGCTCGCCGCCGTCGGCCTCGGCGCCTGCCTGGCCCAAGCCGCCGTCGCGAACGCCCCCGCCGCCGGGAACGCCCCCGCCGCCGGGAACGCCGCCGCCACCGGGAACACCGCCGCCCCGGGCGGCACCGACCGGGATCCGGGCGACGCGACCGCCGACGGCGTCGAACCGGCCGCCCGCTCGACGGTGGACCCGGCGGAGGCCCGAGCCGCCACCGGCCGGGGCTACGCGGCCGTCGGCGGCATGCTCGTCTTCGCCCTCGCCGCCGTCGCGTACTACTCGGCCTACGACCTCGGCTATCCCAACGGCTGGGTGCCGATACTGGTCGCCGTGCTGGTCGCCGCGGTCGCGCTGGCCGCCCGGCCGGCCGTTGAGCCGGTGCACACACCGCTGCCGGCGGCCCGGACCACCGCGGCGGTCACCGCGTTGGCGCTGCTGGCCCCGGTGGTGGCCGACGAGGTGCCGCTCTCCGGCAACCGGGACGGGCCGCCGACGCAGCTGACGGTGGTGGCCTACAACATCCGGATGGGCTTCGGGCTGGACGGTCGGCTCGACCTGCCCGGCCTGACCGCCGTGGTACGCCCGCAGCAGCCCGACGTGGTGATGCTCAGCGAGGTGGACCGGGGCTGGCTGCTCAACGGCGGGCACGACACCCTCGACCTGCTCGCCGACCGGCTCGGCATGCCGTACGTCTTCGCGCCCGCCGCCGATCCGCTGTGGGGCGACGCCGTGCTCAGCCGATGGCCGCTCACCGAGCCGCGAACCCTGCCCCTGCCCGCCGTCGGCGCCCCCACCGGCGCGCAGGCCCTCGCGGTCACCCTCGACCTCGGCGACGGGGTACGACCCGCGGTGGTGAGCACCCACCTGCAGCCTCCACCGGGGCAGGGGCCGGTGGTCCAGGCACGCGCGGTCGCCGAGTTCGCCACCGGGTACGCGGCCGGCCGGACGCTAGTGGTGGCGGGCGACCTGAACACCGAGCCCGGCGATCCGGCGTTCGCCGAGTTCACCCGGGCCGGGCTGGTCGACGCGCTGGCCGCGGCCCGACCGTTGCCGACCAGCCCCGCCGACCGTCCACGGCAGCAGATCGACCATGTCTTCGTCACCCCCGACCTCACCGCCACGAGGGCCCTCGCGCCGCGCGGTACGGCCAGCGACCACCTCCCGGTCGCGGTCACCCTCACCCTGCCGGCGGCCTGACCGCAGGGTCGGCCACACCGGTGCCAACACGAGCCGCCCACCATCGGACGGGTCGGTCAGAGGCGCTCGGCGGCGAGCAGCCCGTCAGTGGCGAAGGCGAGCAGCCAGCCGCCGCCCTTCGGGGTGGTGAAGTCCTCGCCGATCCGGCCGGTGAGCTGTTCGAGCGCACCGGGGATCACCTTTCCCTGGCTGCACACCGCCACCCGGTCGCCGGTGCCGGCCAGCTCCAGCAACCGGGCGGCGAGGACGAGCGCCCGCTCGTCACGTTGCTGGCCCGGCTGCGGTTCGTCCAGGTCGCCGCAGACCTCGACCGGCAGGTCGAGGCGGGCGGCGGCCGGGCCGAGCGTCTGCACGCACCGGCGCGGCGACGCGGACACCAGCCGGGCCGGCCGTAGCAGCGACACCAGTTCGGCCAGCGCCTGCGCCTGCGCCCAGCCCTCGGCGTCGAGCGGCCGCGCCGGGTCCGGCCCGGACCAGGTCGCGCGCATGCCGGCGTGGGCGTGCCGGACCAGCGCCACCGTCCCGATCACCGGCGGCAGCGCGGCGAACCCGGCGAGCACCTCGGCGTCGTGCGGGTAGCTGACCAGCCGGATCGCGTCGTCCACGGCGAGCCAGCGCACCTCGTCCACCTCGGTGCCGGGCTGGAAGCCGCCGGTCGCCACCGCGCGCATCGACCAGTAGTCGACCACCTTGGGCCGTCCCTCGCTGCGGTAGCGGGCGCCGGGGAGCCGGACCTGCGGCACCGCCCGCACGTCGGTCTCCTCGGCCACCTCGCGGACCGCGGCCACCAACGGGTGCTCGGCCGGCTCCAGCTTTCCCTTGGGCAGCGACCAGTCGCCGTAGCGGGGCCGGTGCACCAGGCAGACCTCGACCCCACCGGCTGTCGGCCGCCAGGCGACCCCGCCGGCCGCGCGGATCTCGGTCACCGCAGCCATCTGGTCCGCTTTCGCCGGCTGGCCCGATGCCAGGCGGCCGGGAAATCGGCCCGCACCCGGCGCACGGTGGCGCGTTCCCGTTCGGCGAGCCGCCCCGCGGTGACCGCCAGCTCGTGGTCGGCCGGCTGCGCGGCGGCCAAGGCCAGCCAGGTCTCCGCCGCGACCGCGGCGTCCTGGTGCTCGCCGAGCACGTCCTGCACCCGCTTCAGCTTGCGGGCCAGCCTGCCGGCGTCCGCGCCGAGCACCGGCGCGACGGCGGCGACCGCGTAGCGGGCCTGCTTGCCCCGCTTGCGCACCTCGTGCCACCGCTCGTCCGGCCCGGCCGGGTCGAGCGCCGCCACCGCGCCCGGCCGGCGCTTCCCGCCCGCGAGCCGGTGCCACGGGCGGGCCACCAGCCGGGGCAGCACCCGGGCGGCCGGGCGCTTCGCCTTCGGGGTGAGCCGGGGCGCCCGGGCGGCCAGCACCAGGGCGTCCACCAGGGCCAGGTAGCGGGGGGAGTCCAGCGCCTCGGCCACCTCCGCCAACGCCCGGTCCTGTCGCTCGGCGAGCGCGGCGTCCAGCCGGTCCACGGCGGCCGGGTCGAGCGGGCTGGTCGGGTCGGCCGCGGCGGTGCGCCGCAGCCGGTCCCGCAGCACCTCGGCGTCGCGTGCCGCGCCGAGCACCCCCGCGAGCCAGGCCAGCTCGTCGCGGAGCGGGCGGGCCCAGGCGGGCCGCAGCAGCGGGGCGAAGGTGCGCAGGTCGCTGCGGAGCCGTCGGCAGCCCACCCGCATCTGGTGTACGGCGGTGTCGCCGTCGAGCGGAACTCCCAGCCGGACCAGCGGGTCGTGCTCCACCACCCGCCGTACGCCGCGCCGGACCGCCTCGGTGACCACGTCACCGGCGGTCGGCCTGCTCGGCAGGCCGGTGGGCGCAACCAGGTCCGGCTCGCGCTCGGCCGCCGGGCCGAGCGCCCGCACGTGCTTCGGGACGAAGGACCCGCCGCGTGCCCCGGCCTCGCGCAGCACCGACCCGATCCGGTCGAGCAGGGCGCGGTCGCCGGTCTTGCGCTCCACCTCGAGCTCCCGGAAGGCGCCGGTGGTGGATCCGTCGCCGGCGAGCGTGGTCACCCGGTCGTCGACCACCTCGGCGAGCACCTCGCCGGCCGGCCCGAGCACGTCGTACGCGTGCCGCTCGGTGCGGACCAGCGCGGCCGGGGCCAGTGGCGCGCCCCGGGCCTGCACGGTGACCAGCGCCGCCAGTTCCGCCGGCGGGTCGCCGAGCGGCCCGGCCCGGGAGATCTCCTGCCGGATGCCGGGGGTGTCGGTGGGCAGTTTCACCGTCCAGGGCAGCTCGTCGCCCTCCCGGTGGCGCAGTGAGACCCCGGCCCGGGCCAGCCGCAGATCGGCCGTGTCGACGTAGGTGGCGAGCAGGGTCACCGGCGGCCGGGCGCGCACCTCACCACCCGGCGGGGCGGCCGACGAGAGGTCGGGCAGCACGAAGGCGTCGTCCACCTCGTACTTCCGTTCCTCCTCGACCACTTCGTCAGCCTATGCCCCGCACGGTCAGCCGGCAGTGCCACCGACCCGGCGCAGCAGCAACTCCTGCAGGTGGGCCAGCGGCTCCTCGGGGGTGCCGGCCCGCCGGGTCCAGGCGCCGTCCCCGGCCAGCTCGAACCCCTCCACCTCGGGGCTCATCGCGGCCGTCAGCACCTGGTCCAGCTCGGCCCGGGCGACCGGATCGGTGACCTGCACCAGCGCCTCCACCCGCCGGTCCAGGTTGCGGTGCATCAGGTCCGCCGACCCGATCCAGAACTCGGCGTCTCCGTTGTTGCCGAACCGGAAGACCCGGGAGTGCTCCAGGAACCGGCCGAGGATCGAGCGGACCCGGATGTTCTCCGACAGCCCCGGCACCCCCGGGCGCAGCGTGCACATGCCCCGGATCAGCAGGTCGACGTGCACGCCGGCGCGGGAGGCGCGGTAGAGCGCGTCGGTGATCGCCTCGTCGACCAGCGCGTTCACCTTGAACTGCACCAGACCGGGCATGCCGAGCCGGACGTGGGAGATCTCCCGTTCGATCCGTTCGATCAGGCCGCTGCGGATGCCCTGCGGGGCCACCAGCAACCGGCGGTACGCGGTCTGCCGGCTGTAGCCGGTGAGCACGTTGAACAGGTCGGTCAGGTCGGCGCCGATCTCCGGGTCGGCGGTGAGCATGCCGAAGTCCTCGTAGAGCCGGGCGGTCTTCGGGTGGTAGTTGCCGGTGCCGATGTGGCAGTAGCGACGGATCTGGTTGCCCTCCTGCCGTACCACCAGCGCGGTCTTGCAGTGCGTCTTCAGTCCGACCAGGCCGTACACCACGTGGCAGCCGGCGCGTTCCAGCGTCCGGGCCCAGCCGATGTTGGCCACCTCGTCGAAGCGCGCCTTCACCTCCACGAGCACCACCACCTGCTTGCCGGCGGCCGCGGCGTCGACCAGGGCGTCCACGATCGGGGAGTCGCCGCTGGTGCGGTAGAGGGTCTGCTTGATGGCCAGCACGTTCGGGTCGGCGGCGGCCTGCTCGATGAAGCGCTGCACGCTGGTGGCGAAGGAGTGGTACGGGTGGTGCACCAGGATGTCCCCGTCGCGCAGGGTGGCGAAGACGCTGCGCGGGACCTCGCCCTCGGTGAGCCGCGGGTGGGTGGACGGCACGAACGGCCTGTCCTTCAGGTCCGGCCGGTCCGCCTCGCCGTAGAGCTGCCAGAGCGCCGAGAGGTCGAGCAGGCCGGGCACCCGCAGCACGTCCTGGTCGTCCATGTCCAGCTCACGGACGAGCAGCTCCAGCATGTGATCGGTGATCGAGGCGGCCACCTCCAACCGGACCGGCGGACCGAACCGGCGCCGGGCCAACTCCCGTTCCAGCGCCTGGAGCAGGTCCTCGTCCCGGTCCTCGTCGACCTCCACCTCGGCGTTGCGGGTGACCCGGAACAGGTGGCACTCGACGACCTGCATGCCGGAGAAGAGCTGCCCGAGGTGCACCGAGATCAGGTCCTCGACCGGCAGCATTCGCAGCCCGGGCTGGTCCCGGTGCACCCGGACGAACCGGGGGACGTTGTTCGGCACCTTCACCCGGGCGAACAGCTCCGACCCGCCGTCCGGGTCGCGGACGGCCACGGCCAGGTTGAGCGACCGTCCGGAGATGTACGGGAACGGGTGCGCCGGGTCGACCGCGAGCGGCGTCAGCACCGGGAAGATCTGCTCCCGGAAGTAGGCGCGCAGCCGCTCCCGTTCGGCGTCGTCCAGCTCGCTCCAGCGCAGGATGCGGATCTCCTCGTCGGCGAGCTTCGGCAGCACGTCGTCGACGAAGCAGGCGGCGTGCCGGGCGACCAGCGCGGCGGCCTTCTCGGAAATCAGTTCCAGTTGGGTGCGCAGCGGCATCCGGTCACCGCCGCGGACCGGCAGCCCGGCCTGCAGCCGGCGCTTCAACCCGGCCACCCGCACCATGTAGAACTCGTCCAGGTTGCTGGCGAAGATGGCCAGGAACTTCGCCCGCTCCAGCAGTGGGGTGCGGGGGTCCTCGGCGAGCGCCAGCACCCGGGCGTTGAAGTCGAGCCAGGAGAGTTCCCGGTTGAGGAACCGGTCCTCGGGCAGCGGTTCGGCGGCCGGCGGTTCGTCGTCGCCGCGGTCGGCAGCCAGGTCGGGGGCGGGCGCGGGTCGGGGGGCGAGGGCCGAGCCGGGGGTGGCGACCGGGTCGAGCACCTCCTCCAGCCCGTCCGACGCGGCCGCCGCGTCGGCGGCGGGGACGTCGGTGCGGGCGGCCCGGGGGTGCTCGACACCGTCGGGCGGGTCACCGGGGCGGAAACGGCCGTCGTCGCCACGCAGCCGGGTGCCGTTGCGGGCCCCGGTGCGCTCGGGGGTGGGCTTGGCGGGTTGCTCGCGAGGGGTGCTCACCTGCTCATAATCACCCGAATCCGGTGAACGCAAAATGAACTTGGCGGCGACGCGTCAGCTCATCGTCGGCAACGTCACGCGTACCACCTCACCCGCGGCGTCGGTCTCCACCCGCAGCCGCTGCCCGAGGCGGAGCAGACGCAGGCCGGAGGCGTCGAAGGCGCGGGCCGGAAAGGGCAGCTCGGTGCCGTCGTCGAGGAGCAGCAGACCGCTGCGGGTCGCCGCGTCGTAGGTGGCCACCGTGCCCTGCATGCGAGCACCGTACACCGGCGGGCCCCTCAGCCCGGTGCGCCGGCCGGGCAGTGGGCGCCGACGAGTGCGGCGCTGCGTGGCCCGAGCCCGATCCCGGCGGCGACGGTGAGGTCGGTCGCGGTGTCGACGTCCCGGCGCAGGCTCGGCCACTCGCCGGTGAGCGGCAGCGCCCCGCTCGCCGCGTGCGCGGCGGCCGAGTCGATCCCGAACCGGGGGTCCAGCGGCGTCCCCGGCGGCGCGGTGAGCAGCACGGTGCCGCCGCCCGGTGCGTCGGCCACGAACCGGCGTACGGCCGGGGCGGCCTGCGCCGCCGCCAGCGCCGCGGCCAGTTCGGCCGGGCGCAGCGCGGGCAGGTCGGCGGTGAGGCCGGCCACCCAGCCGCCGGGCGCGGCGGAGGCGCCGTGTCGGAAGGCGGCGTTCAGGCCCGCGTCCGGCTGGTCCGGCAGCGCCCGCGCGCCCGCCTGGCGGGCCGCCTCGCCCACCCGGGGGTCGTCGGTGACCACCAGGATCTCGGCGACCGCCGGGCAGGCCCGCACCGCGCGGACCGTGTCGGCCGCCAGCGCGAGCGCCAGATCCTCGTGGAGTACGCCCGGCAAGGCCCCGCGCAGCCGGCTCTTCGCCGCCGCCAGGCGCTTCACCGGGACCACCACGGTCCACCTCGGCTGACTCACACCGGCAATCCTGCCAGCCGGGCGGCGGTACCCCTCACTGGCCGTACCCCGAGGCAGCAGGCATGATTTCCGCTGCGGGTGTCACCGGCGGGGCCGGTGGGCGGGGCCCGGGCGGCACGAGGAGGCGCAGTGGCACGGCGAAGGCTGGGGTTCTGGCGACGGTTCGCCGTGTTGCTGGTCAAGCCGGTGATGACCGTCTGGACCCGGCGGACCTGGCGGGGGATGGAACACCTCGGCCGGGACGGCGGCATGATCATCGTGGCGAACCACCTGTCGCACGCGGACCCGCTGGTCTCCGCGCACTTCATCTTCGACTCCGGGCGCTGGCCGCAGTACCTGGGCAAGGCGAGCGTGTTCCGGGTGCCGGTGGTCGGCTGGATCCTGCACCGCTGCCGGCAGATCCCGGTGGAACGGGGCACGGTGGACGCGGCCCGGTCGCTGGACGCGCTGATCAACGCGGTCAAGGAGGGTGGCGCCGTGGTGATCTACCCGGAGGGCACCACCACCCGGGAGCCGGAGCTGTGGCCGATGAAGGGCAAGACCGGCGCCGCGCGGCTCGCGCTGGCCACCGGCGCCCCGGTCGTCCCGGTGGCGATGTGGGGCCCGGAGCGGATCTTCGACCCGCGGACCACCCGTCTGAGCCTGCGCCCCCGGATCCCGGTCACCGTGGTGGCCGGTCCGCCGGTCGACCTGAGCCGGTGGGCCGGCGCGTCGCCGAACCGGGTCACCCTGGAGGAGATGACGGACGCGATCATGCTGCAGCTGCGCGACATGCTCGCCGAGATCCGCGGCGGCACCCCGCCACCGCTCTGGGAACGCCCCGCCCGCGCCCAGCGCCAGCAGCAGGGAGATGCGGCATGAGCGAGCGACAGCGAGCGAATCATCGACTCAGTGCGGCTGAGCCTCATGACAGCACGGAGCGCAGCGGAGTGCTGGCATGAGCGAGTGGAGCGGGCACGTCGCGGTGCTGGGCGCCGGCTCCTGGGGCACCGCGTTCGCCAAGATCCTGGCCGACGCCGGTCGGGATGTGACCATCTGGGCCCGACGGCAGCGGGTCGCGGACACCCTGCGGGACGAACGGCGCAATCCGGAGTACCTGCCGGGGCTCGCGCTGCCGGATCGGGTCACGGCGACCGGGGACGCCGCCGAGGCGATCACCGGCGCCGAGCTGGTGGTGCTGGCGGTCCCGTCGCAGACCCTGCGCGGCAACCTGGCCGAGTGGTCCGCTCACCTGCACCCGGACGCCACGCTGGTCTCCCTGATGAAGGGCATCGAGCTCGGTACCACCCGGCGGATGAGCGAGGTGATCGTGGAGACCGCCGGGGTCGCGGCGGATCGGGTGGTCGTGGTCTCCGGCCCGAACCTCGCCCCGGAGATCGCCGCCGAACAGCCGGCCGCGACCGTGGTCGCCGGAACGGACAGCCGGCGGACCACCCTCGTGCAGTCGTCGATCCGCACGCCGTACCTGCGCCCGTACACCAACGACGACGTGATCGGCTGCGAGCTGGGCGGGGCGGTCAAGAACGTGATCGCGCTGGCGTACGGCATCGCCACCGCGATGGGCTTCGGCGACAACACCCGGGCGATGCTGATGACCCGGGGGCTGGCCGAGACCGCCCGGCTGGGCGTGGCGCTCGGCGCGGACCCGATCACCTTCGCCGGTCTGGCCGGCATGGGCGACCTGGTCGCCTCCTGCTCGTCCCCGCTGGCCCGCAACCGGACCTTCGGCGAGCACCTGGGCCGCGGCGAGACGCTGGAGCAGGCGCAGACCGCCACCCGGCAGACCGCCGAGGGCGTGAAGAGCTGCCTGGCGATCCGCGACCTGGCGCGGGCGCACGGCGTTGAAATGCCGATCACCGAGCAGGTCGAGCGGATCTGCCACGAGGGGATGGACCCGCGCCTCGCCGTGGACACCCTGATGAGCCGGACCGCCAAGCCCGAGTCGTACGAGTGAGGATCCGATGACTGATCTGGGGGACGGCACCCGCTGCGTGCGCGCCGGGCTGCCCGAGCCGGCGCCCGGGCAGCCGTTCCTGCCCGGTCCGGTCTTCGCCGCGCCGTACCACGTCGACCCGTGGCAGGGGCCGGCGGCGAGCCCGAACGGCTACGGCCGCCCGGACAATCCGACCCGCAGGCTGCTGGAGGCGGCCATCGGCGAACTGGAGGGCGCCGACTGCCGGGTCTTCGCCAGCGGGCAGGCCGCGATCACCGCGCTGCTGCTGACGGTGCTCCGGCCGGGCGACACCGTGGTGCTCCCCACCGACGGATACTTCCCGGTCCGGGCGTTCGCCACGGACGTGCTGGCGGAACTGGGCGTCCGGGTGCTCTTCGCGCCGACGGTCGGCCCGTACCCCGACCTGGCAGGGGTGCGGCTGGTGCTGGTGGAGACCCCGGCCAATCCGGGTCTCGACGTGGTCGACGTGGCCGCGCTGGCCGACCGGGCGCACGCCGCCGGCGCGCTGCTCGCGGTGGACAACACCACCGCCACTCCGCTGGGCCAACGTCCACTGGACCTCGGCGCGGACCTGGTGGTCGCCTCCGGCACCAAGGCGCTCACCGGGCACTCCGACCTGTTGCTCGGCTACCTGGCCACCCGGTCCACGGTGCTGCTCGATGCGGTGACCGGCTGGCGTACCACCACCGGCGCGGTCCCCGGCGCGTTCGACGCCTGGCTGGCCCACCGGTCGCTGGCCACCCTGGACCTGCGACTGGCCCGGCAGAGCGCCAACGCGGCGGCGGTCGCGGCCCTGCTGGCCGACCGCACGGACGTGACCGGCCTGCGCTGGCCCGGCCTGCCGGAGGACCCGGCCCACCCGGTGGCGTCGGCCCAGATGCGGCGGATGCCGGGGGTGCTCTGCTTCGACCTCGGCACGGCGGACCGGGTCGGCCGGTTCGTCGAGGCCGCCCGCCTGGTCGCCGCGGCCACCTCGTTCGGCGGTCTGCACACCACGGCCGACCGCCGGGCCCAGTGGGGCGACGACACCGGCCCCGGCTTCGTCCGGCTCTCCTGCGGGGTGGAGGACACCGCGGATCTGGTGGCCGACATCGCCGCCGCGCTCGCCGCCGCCGGCCCGGCTACCTGATCCCCCGCCGCCGGGTTATCGTTCCGGATGGCCCGCGACGGGCCCCCGAATCCGAGGAGGTGAGTCCGATCCGCCCGACAACAGGACCGGCGCTCCCTCCCGCGTCCAGGCCGCCACGGTAGCGGCCACGGGAGCGCCGTCGAGCGCCCCCGGAGGCTTCCCATGACCGTGCCCTTCCCCACCGACCGTCCCGCCCTGGCGCACCGGCTGCGCGCCGCCGGCTGCGTCTACGCCGAGGACGAGGCCGAGCTGCTCCTCGACGCCGCCGAATCCCCGGCCGCGCTGGCCGACCTCGTCGACCGCCGGATCGCCGGCACACCGCTGGAACACCTGCTCGGCTGGGCCGAGTTCTGCGGGCTGCGGGTCGCCGTCGACCCCGGCGTCTTCGTGCCGCGCGGACGGACCGGCCTGCTGGTCGCGGCCGCCGCGGCGGTCACCGGGCCGGCGCCGGCCGTGGTGGACCTCTGCTGTGGCTCCGGGGCGACCACGCTCGCGCTGGCGCAGCGGCTCGGCCCTCGCTGGCTGGCTGCCGCCGACATCGACCCGGCGGCGGTGGCCTGCGCCCGGCGCAACCTCGCCGATCTGGCCGTGCCGGTCTTCCAGGGCGACCTGTTCGCGCCACTGCCGGCGCGCTGGCGGGGCCGGCTGGACCTGGTCGTCGCCAACGCCCCGTACGTGCCGAGCGGGGCGGTGGCGCTGATGCCGGCCGAGGCGCGGCTGCACGAGGCGCCGGTGGCCCTGGACGGCGGCTCGGACGGCCTGGCGGTGCTGCGCCGGGTGGCCGAGGGGGCGGCCGACTGGCTGGCGCCCGGCGGGCACCTGGTGGTGGAGGTCGCCGCGGTGCAGGCCGACGCGCTCTGCACGGAGCTCACCGGTCTGGGGCTGACGCCGCAGGTGCGCCACGACGAGGACCTGGACGCGACGGCGGTCACCGCCCGCCGCCCGGCCTAGCCGCGGGGTACAGCCCGCCCGGCCTAGCCGCCGGGTCCAGCCCGCCCGGCCTAGCCGCCGGGTCCAGCCCGCCCGGCCTGGCCGCCGGCGCCGACCGGCCCATACCGCCGGTTGCTCGGTCGGGCGTGGCGGTGGCCGGGGGATCGCACTAGCCTCTGCTCACAGCTCGCCGGTCCGCGTCGACCTCGGCGTGGGCGGGCCGGGCGTCATCAGGGACGGGAGGCGGTTCGGTGGGCAGCGCAGGGGTTCCGGTGGTGGTCGGGCTGGACAACGGCGGCACCAGCAACAACGCCACGGTCCTCACCCTGGACGGCCGGTTCCTGGTCGACGGGCTGGTGGAGATACCGAGCGAGGTGCAGGACGGCCCGGACGCGGCGATCGAGGCGCTGGCCCGCGCGCTGGACGGCGTCCTGGCGCACGTGGGGGTGCCGCGCGAGCTGGTCCGGGCGGTCGGGCTGGACACGCCGGGCCCGGCGAGCGCCACCGGGGTGATCTCCTCGCGCGGGTCGACCAACTTCTCCCAGCCGGCCTGGCGGGGCTTCGACGTGCGCGGCGCGCTCGAGCGGCGGCTCGGCCTGCCGGTGATCTACCACAACGACGGCAACGCGGCCGCGCTCTACGCTCATCACGTCCACTTCGGAGCCGAGGCGATGGCCCGGTCGTCGGTTTCGGCGATCGTCGGCACCGGGCTCGGTGGCGGCGTGGTGGAGGGCGGCCGGGTGATCGACGGGGCCGCCGGGATGGCGGGCGAGCTGGGCCACGTGCACCTTCCGTTGCACGGACTGCTCGCCCCGGACCAGCCGGTGCCGGTCTGCGCCTGCGGCTTCGAAGGGGACGCGGAGAGCATCGCCTCGCTGACCGCCATCGAACACAACCTGCTTCCGTACTGGCTGACCCGGTACGTGGGGCACCCGTTGGCCGCGGAGCCGCCGGCCCGGGCCGCCAAGCTGGTCCGGGGTTTCGGCGAGCGGGGTGACGCGCTGGCCCGCGCGATCTTCACCCAGCAGGCCATGGCGCTCGGCCGGTTGTTCACCATCGCCGCCAACTTCACCGACCCGCACGCGTACTTCGTCGGCGGTGGGGTGGTGGAGGCGGCGCCGGAGTTCCGCGACTGGTTCCTCGCCGAGGTCCGGGAACACACCGTGCTCCGTGCGGAGCAGGCGGCCGTGGCCACCTTCGCCCTGGTTCCGGACCGGGACATGGCCGGTGCCCGCGGGGTGGCGATCGCGGCGCTGGAGGCGCTGCGGGCCGGCCCTGCGCCCCGGTCGGTGGTCGCCTGACCGGCAGCCACCTCGGGATCACCCCCGGGCCCGGCCGGCCACCGCCCACCGGCGGCCGGTCGGGCCTCGGCGGCCGGCCACCGCCCACCGGCGGCCGGACGCCGAGGGTTGGTCAGCGGCGCGGCGGCGCCTGGGCGAACGCTGCCCAGGCGGTCGGCGCGAAGAGCAGCGCCGGGCCGGTCGGGTTCTTGGAGTCGCGGACGGCGACCAGTTGAGGGATCACCGCCACCTCCACGCAGGCGCCCTCGTCGCCGCTGCGGCTGCTCTTGCGCCAGCCGGCTGCGGCCAGCGCCGCGCTGATCGTCGGTGTCATCGGTCCTACCGTCCCTTCAGGAGTTCGAGGAGCTGGTCGCGGCTGTCCGCCGGGCTCAGCGCGACCGTCCGCAGATGTTCCATGATCTTGGTGCAGGTACGCAGGTCGCCGGGGCGGTCGAGGATCATCTGACCGGCCACCGTCTCCACCGAGGCGATGATCGGGTCCTCCGGGTCGGCGAACTCCAGGATGTGCAGCGATCCCCGGGTGCCCCGGTGGTAGCCGGCGGCCAGCGGAATCACCTGGACGGTGATGTTCGGCAGCTCGGCCATCTTCACCAGGTGCCGGAGCTGCCCGTCCATCACCGACCGCTCGCCGACCGGCCGGAGCAGCGCGCCCTCGTCGATGATCGCGTCGAAGATCGGCGGCTCGTCGCCGGTCAGCCGCTGCTGGCGGTCCAGCCGGAGCTTGACCCGCTGCTCCACCTGCTCGTCGCTGAGCGTGTGCGGCCCGCCGCGCATCACCCCGCGGATGTAGTCGGCGGTCTGCAGCAGCCCCGGCACCACCGACGGCTCGAAGTTGGCGATCCCGGTGGCCTCGGACTCGAAGGCGATGAAGTCAATCGTCCGGCGGTCCAGCAGGTAGGAGTAGGAGACCCACCAGCCCGGCTTGCGTGCGTCCTTGGCCAGCTGGACCGCCGCGGCGACGTCGTCGGGGCCGACCCCGTAGAGGGTGAGCAACGCCCGCACGGTGGCCGGGTTGACCAGCGTCTGGGCGTTCTCGTACCGGGACAGGGTGCTGCGGGTGCTGTTGATCTCATCGGCCGCCGCCTCCAGGGTCAGGCCGGCGGCCTCCCGGTTGGTGCGCAGGGCGATGCCGAGGCGGCGGGCGCGGGCGGTCTTCGGGGCCATGCATCGATGGTCGCACACATTTCTGGGAACCGATACATGAGAGAACGCCGATGAGAGTTGCATTCATGGGTCTACAGCTGTCAATCTGTTATCGCGTCCTCACCGCCGGTTGTCGTGGCGACGGTGGTGGTGAGCGACCGGAGGGGATGGGGCGCGCGGCGATCGGGTTTCTCCCCCGTACCCGATCGCCGCGTGCCGCGCCGTCCCGGCCCGTCCGAAGGGAGTCAGCGTGCGTACCGGTCCGCAAGCCCGCGTCGGCCACCCCGGGGCCCGGCGATGACCCGCTTCCTGGTGGTTCTCACCGACGTACGCCCGATCGAAGGGCCCGTCCGCAACGAGCGGACCAGCCCGGAGCGGCGTCGTCAGGTGGTCGGCGCCAGCAGCCGGGAGGCGGCGGACCGGATCGCCGGCGCGTTCATGGCGCTCGGCATGGTGCGGGCCGGCCGCCAGCGGGTGAAGGTGATCGCCGTGGGCCGGCGGCACGCCCGCGACTGAGGCCGTCGGGGCGGGTGGCAGCGCCCGACCGGCCCGCCCCGACCCCTCAGAGCAGCTTGCGCTTCTTGAGGTAGGCGACGAGGTCGTCGTAGACGCCGCCCTCGTTGGCGAACATGGCGACGTTGCGGGCGGTGGCCATCCAGGGCCGGGTCGACGGCCGGACCTCCTTCAGCGCCCGGTCGAAGTCCCGCTGCTCGATCATCCGCACCTCGCCGCTGCGTACCGAGTCGGCCATCGCGAACTCGGCGGCCGTCTCGCAGAGGTGGGCCAGGTCGGCGCCGGAGTAGTCCTCGCTGGCCGCGACCACCTTGCGCAGGTCGATCTTGGCGATCGGCCGCTCCCGCAGGTGGTACTCGAGGATGGCTCGCCGGGCCTCCGGGTCCGGCGGCAGCACCAGCACCACCCGGTCGAGCCGGCCCGGACGGCGCAGCGCCGGGTCGACGTCCCACGGGGTGTTGGTGGCGGCCAGCACGAACACGCCCTCGTTGTTGCCCTCCATGCCGTCGAGCTCGGCGAGCAGCTGGTTGCCCAGCGTCCGCATCGAGCTGGAGCCGACCTGGGAGCGCTTGTGCCCGAGCGCGTCGACCTCGTCGAGGAAGAGCACGCACGGCGCGTTGCGGCGGGCCGCCTCGAACAGCTCGTGCAGGTTGCGCTCCGAGTTGCCCATCCACATGTCCAGCACGTCCACGATGGAGAGCGAGACGAACTTCGCGCCCATCTCCCCGGCGACCGCCCGGGCCAGGAAGGTCTTGCCACAGCCGGGCGGCCCGTAGAGCATCAGCCCGCCGCGCAGGCTCTTGCCGTACATCCTGCGCAGCTGCGGGTTGCGCAGCGGGCCGAGGAAGGCCAGCTCCAGCCGCTCCTTCACCGCCGACATGCCGCCCACGTCGGCCAGCCGGATCGTGGAGGTCTCCACGTCGTACACCCGGTCGTGGTCGCCGGTGACCGGGTCCGGCTCGTCGTCGGCGCGGGCGAAGCGCGGCGGGACGACGTCGGCGAGCTCCTGTTCGTAGGCCGCGAGCGGGTCGTCGCCCGCAGGCCCGGCCGCGCGCTGCGCGGGCGGCCGCGTCGCCGGGCCCGACCCGGGCGCCGGGGCCGCGCCGGGCGTGGGCGTCGGCGGCGGTACGGGGGCGCCGAGTGCCCGCTGCATCAACGCCTGCGCCTGGTCGCTGCCCGGATCCCGGGCGAGCGCCTGGCCGATCTGGGCGATCGCCTCGCCGCCGCGGCCGGCGTCCAGCAGCAGCGTGGCGAGGTGCAGGCGGAGCGGCAGGTCGTCCGGGCGCGCGTCGAGCGCGGCCGACAGGGAGTCGATGAGGGCGTCGGAGCTCACAGCCGAGCAGCGTAGTGCCGCTGCCGCCCGGCGCGCTCACCCGCTCCGCCGTGGTCGACGGCGGCGCACCCCCGGATACGGTGGGTGATTACGCGCTGTATATAGCTTGCTGACCGAATGCGGTGTGGTGCCGCGTCTCACCGGGTATGAGCCTCGGCCGGTCGCCACGCACAGTAAGGTCAACCGGGTGAGCGACGAGCCCGCATCCGCGACCGGAGAGGTGACCGGAGTGACCACCCCAGGCAAGACCCGCGTGGCGATCGTCTTCGGCGGCCGCAGCCCGGAGCACGGCATCTCCGCTGTCAGCGCCGGCAGCGTGATCGGCGCGCTCGACCCGGACGAGTACGAGGTGGTGCCGGTCGGTATCACCCGCGCCGGGCAGTGGGTGCTCACCAGCGGCGATCCGGAGCAGCTCGCCATCAGCGCCCGCCAGTTGCCGGAGATCACCGCCCAGTCCGGCGTCGACCTCGTGCTGCGCGCCGACCCCACCGGCAACGGGCTGATGGTGCTCGACCCGGCCGAGGGGCCCCGGGCACTGGCCGACGTGGACGTGGTCTTCCCGGTGCTGCACGGCGCGTACGGCGAGGACGGCACGATCCAGGGAATGCTGGAGATGGCCGGCATCCCGTACGTCGGGGCGAACGTCTTCGCCTCCGCCGCCGCGATGGACAAGGAATTCACCAAGAAGCTCTGCGCCGCGGAGGGCATCCCGGTCGGCCCGTACGCCGTGCTGCGCAACGGGATGACGCTGAGCGAGGCCGACAAGGAGCGGTTGGGCCTGCCGGTCTTCGTCAAGCCGTCCCGGGCCGGCTCGTCGTTCGGCATCACGAAGGTCACCGACTGGGCCCAGCTGGACGCGGCCGTGGCCACCGCCCGGCAGATCGACCCGAAGGTGCTGATCGAGGGCGCGGTGATCGGCCGCGAGATCGAGTGCGGCGTGCTGGAGGGCGAGGCCGGTGGCGCGCCCGAGGCGTCGGTGCTGGCCGAGGTGCGGCTCGTCGCCGGCTACGAGTTCTACAACTTCGAGGCGAAGTACATCGACTCGGAGCAGGCCTGCGAGTACGACATCCCGGCCGGCCTGCCCGAGCGGGTGACCCGCCAGGTCCAGGAGTACGCGGTACGCGCCTTCACGGCGCTGGACTGCGCCGGACTGGCCCGGGTCGACTTCTTCGTCACCCCGGAGCTGGACGTCTACCTCAACGAGATCAACACGATGCCGGGCTTCACCCCGTCGTCGATGTTCCCCCGGATGTGGGCGGCCGCCGGCCTGGAGTACCCGAAGCTGGTCGACCGGCTGATCCGCACCGCACTCAACCGCGGCGTCGGCCTGCACTGAGCGGCCGGGGCGTCAGCCCTGGCAGCCGGCCGGGGTGTCGCCGCCGGAGGGCACCGAGGCCACGATCGTGTCGGAGATGGGCGCCGCCCACTGCAACGGCTGCCCGTAGGCGCGGGGCACCCGGACCGTCACCGCGGTCTCCCGGTCCACCGTGGTGAGCACCGTCGCGTCGGTCTGCTCGGCCGCGTGCCAGCAGACCTTGTTGACCATCCAGACCTCGTCGGTCGCCGGAATGGTCGGCTCGGCGCCGCCGCAGGCCACGGTGAGCGCCGGATCGCCGTACGCGGCGTTCTGCTCGGGGCCGGCGGTGACCGGGCGCTGGTTCAGGTCGCGGAGGGTCGGCGGCAGCTGGGAGAGCAGGGCGCGACAGACTGTCGCCGGCCGGGCGGCCAGCGCCGGGGCGGCCATCTCGACCGGCGCGGTGGACTGGGCCCGGGCGGTCGTCGCCGACGCGCTCGGCGTGGGCGCCGGTGCGTCGGGGGAGAGCTGCGCGAAGACGAACCCGGCCACCAGCAGGGTGACCGGCAGAGCGATCAGCGCCGAGATCAGGGCGGCGCGGCGGTTGCCCCCGTCCCGCCCCGGCCCGGTGCCGGCGGTCGCCTCGGGGCGCTCGTCGGCCCGGTCCGGGGAGTCGGCCGGAGAAGTAGTGATCTTGTCCACTTACAGCCGCACCACCGAACACGTGAGCGTGCGGGTGATGCCGGGCACCATCTGCACGTTGCTGACAATGAGTTTGCCGAGCTCGTCGACGGTGTTCGCCTCGGTGAGGACGACCACGTCGTACGGCCCGGTGACGGCGTCGACGCGTACCACGCCGGCGAGATCCGCGATGAGACCGGCCACGTCACGTGCGCGGCCCACCTCGGTCTGGATGAGGATGTACGCCTGTACCACGACTGACCTCCCTCCGTCGCCGCCCTCGGGCGGCCCGAAGGGTGAAACTACCCTACGGAGCAGGTCCGATCCCTATCGGTGGTCGAGGAGCAGCGGTGAGCGAGCACGCCGGGGTTGGGCGGCAGGAGCGGAACGAGGTGGCGGGGGTGAGCGTCGCGGGGATCGGCGAGTTCGGATTGATCGAGCGGGTGACCGCCCGGCTGGCGTACGGGCCGGCGACCCTGCTCGGGCCCGGCGACGACGCGGCGGTGGTCGCGGCGCCGGACGGCCGGGTCGCGGCGTCGACCGACGTGCTGGTCGAGGGGCGGCACTTCCGGCGGGACTGGTCCAGCGCCCGGGACGTCGGGCACCGGGCGGCGGCGGCGAACCTGGCCGACATCGCGGCCATGGGAGCGACCCCGACGGCGCTGCTGGTCGCCCTCTGCATGCCGGCCGACCTGGAGTCGGGCTGGGCGGAGGAGCTGGCCGACGGGCTGGGCGCCGAGGCGGCGATCGTGGGCGCCAGCGTGGTCGGCGGTGACATGTCGGCCAGCCCGACGTTGACCATCGCGGTGACCGCCCTCGGCGACCTCGGCGGCCGGGAGCCGGTACGTCGCTCCGGGGCCCGCCCGGGGGACGTGGTCGCCCTCGCCGGCCGCTCCGGCTTCGCGGCGGCCGGGCTGACCGTGCTGTCCCGTGGTTTCCGCACGCCCCGGCTGCTGGTCGAGGCGTACCGGCGGCCCGAGGTGCCCTACCAGGCCGGCCCGCACGCCGCCCGACTCGGGGCCACCTCGATGATCGACGTGTCGGACGGGCTGCTGGCCGACCTGGGCCACGTGGCGAAGGCCAGCGGCGTCGGGATCGACGTACGCCGGGACGCTTTCGAGGTGCCCCGGCAGATGCGTGACGCGGCGCAGGCGCTCGGCGTCGACCCGTACTCCTGGATCCTCGGCGGAGGCGACGACCACGCGCTGGCCGCCACCTTCCCGTCGGCGGTGGCGCTGCCGGACCCGTGGCGGCCGGTCGGCCGGGTGGTGGCCGGGGCTGGCGTCACCGTCGACGGCGAGGCGTACGCCGGGCCGGCCGGCTGGGACCACTTCCGGTAGAGGTAACCGCAGGTCGTAACCTTTGCCGGTGAGCGAGATCGAGATCCACGCCATGCCCTTCGACGCACCGGTGGCGCAGCGACTGATCCGGGACGCGCTGGCCGACCTCGGCGAGCGCTACGGCGGCAGCGGCGACGACACCCCGGTCGACCCGGCCGAGTTCGTCCCGCCGGCCGGCGCCTTCCTCGTCGCTCACCTCGACGGTGCGCCGGTCGGCTGCGGTGGCTGGCGCAGTCACGGCGAGACGGGGGAGTTCGCCGAGCTGAAGCGGATGTACACCGCGCCGGCGGCCCGGGGCCGCGGGGTGGCCCGGGCCGTGCTGGCGGCGGTCGAGCGCTCCGCCCGCGAGCACGGGCGCAAGCAGATGATCCTGGAGTGCGGCGACCGGCAGCCCGAGGCGATCGCGATGTACACCTCTGCCGGGTACGAGCGGATCCCGAACTTCGGCTTCTACAAGGACGAGCCGGGCTGCCTCTCCTTCGGCCGCACGCTCTGACCGCGCCGGCCCGGGTGACCGTCCCTGGCCGGCCGCGCCGGCCGCGCCGGCCGCCAGCGGCCCGGCTCAGTCGGTGCTGATGTGGATCTGCTCGGCGGCCTTGCCGGCCGCGGCGGTCGCCGCGGCCAGGTCGGCGCCCCAGGCCAGCACGTGCCCGCTGCGGGCCAGGGAGCAGGTCACCTCGCCGACCGTGGCGCCGACCGCGACGTCGAGCTGCACGCCCAGCACCCCGGAGACCCGGCGGGCCGCCCGCAGACCGTCGACGGCGGTGACCGTGCCGGGCGGGGCCAGCAGGAACTCCACCGCCGCCCCGCCGGTCGGCCGGGCGGGCAGCACCGGGCGCTCGCCGCGCAGCGTCCGCAGGTAGGCCTCGATGAACCCGCACTCGTAGGCGATCGAGATCAACGCGGTGATCATGTCGCCGGGCAGCCGGGCGGCGCACTCGACCAGCGTCGGCACGCCGTCGGCGATGATCCACTCGCTGTGCAGCACCCCGGTGCGGAAGCCGGCCGCCCGGGCCAGCCGGGCGGCCGCGTCGAGCAGCTCCCGCCGGACGCCGTCGGGCAGCACGGACGGGACGGTGTGCCCGGTCTCCACCGGTCGCCGTCCGGGCAGCACCCGCTTGTCGGTCACGTTGCTGAAGATCACCTCGCCGTCGGCGACCAGCAGCTCGACGCTGTGCTCCCGGCCGTCGAGCACCTGCTCGACCAGGACGGCCGTGGGCACCCCGCGGTCGGTGGCCTCCGGCGGCGCCTCCGCGGCGGCGGTGTCCGCCCACGCGTCGGCGACCTGCTCCGGGTCGGTGAGGATCTGCACGCCGAGGCTGCCGGAGCGGCGGGTGGGCTTCAGCACGCACCGGCCGCCGTGCCGGCGGGCGAAGGCGGCCGCCTGGGCGGGGCCGTCGACCAGCTCGAACGCCGGGTTGGCCAGGCCGGCCTCGGCCGCCAGCAGACGCAGCTGGTGCTTGTCGCAGAAGACGTCGGCGGCCGTGCCTCCGGCGCCGGGCAGGCCGAGCGCGTCGGCCAGCCGGGCGGCGGCGCCCACCGCGTACTCCATGCCGGGCATCACCACTCGGGCGGCGGCGAGCCCCGGCTCGCGGGCGAGCAGCGCGGCGGCGTCGAAGCCGGTCTGGTATTCGGCGGGCACCACCCGGGAGACGAACGGCAGCTGCCCGGCCAGGCGCTCGACGTCGCGACGGCGGATCACGTCGGGTTCGTCGATGAGCACGACACTGTCGGCGGGCAGGTCCTCGGCGAAGGAGCGCAGCATGCCGTGCGAGGTCCCGATGATGATCATGTGGTCCCGGCCCAGGTCCAGCTGCACGGCTCGCCCCCCACGGTCGGCCCCCGACCGGGCTCTCCGGCGGTCGGCGCAGGGAGACCCTAACCGGGCGTACGACCGCAGTCGATGGGTCGTCGCGTTCCCGTCAGAGGGCCGTCCGGGCACACGAAACAGCCGGCGGACCCGATGGTCCGCCGGCTGTGCCGTCGATCAGGTGGTCTGCCGCGCGGTCAGGCGCGGGTGACCTTGCCGGCCTTGATGCACGAGGTGCAGACCTGCAACTTCTTGGTGTTGCCGCCACCGGCCGGGGTGCGCACCGACTGGATGTTCGGGTTCCAGCGGCGGTTGGTCCGCCGGTGCGAGTGGGACACGTTGTGGCCGAAGCCCGGCCCCTTGCCACAGACGTCGCACACGCTAGCCACGGGATACTCCTGGGATTGAAACGTTCATGGGGTCGCCGGCAGGTGCTGCCCGGGCAACCTGGCCAGGTTACCCGATGACCAGGCGTCCTGCCCAACCGGGCCGCGTGCCCGGGCCGGCTGGCCGGTTCGTGCCGCGCTTTCCTGCCGGGGCGGGGCCGCCCGGCGAGGGTAGCGCGGGCCCCGGGGCGGGCGGCCAAGGCCCCGGACACGCCGGGCGAGGCCGCCGGCTGTCGGCGCGCGCCAGTAGGCTTCTCGCCGTGCTGGACACCCTCGACGCCGCCGCGGTGCGCCGCTGGTGCACGGGCGGGCTGGCCGCCCTGAAGCGGCACCAGGCCGAGATCGACCAGCTCAACGTCTACCCGGTGCCCGACGGCGACACGGGCACCAATCTGGTGCTCACGCTGACCTCGGCGCAGCAGGCGCTCGCGATGGACCTGGACACCCTCCCCGACGGCGGCACCACCGCGCACGGGCACGCGCTGCGGCTGATGGCCCGGGGCGCGCTGCTCGGCGCCCGGGGCAACTCCGGCGTGATCCTCTCGCAGATCCTGCGCGGCTTCGCCGACGCGGCCGGCGCCGTGCCGGCGCTGCGCGGCCGGGAGTTGGCCGCCGCGCTGCGCGACGCCACCGTCGCCGCCTACACCGCGGTCGCTCAGCCGGTGGAGGGCACCCTGCTCACCGTGGTGGCCGCGGCGGCCACCGGCGCCGAGCGGACGGACAGCGACGACCTGTGCGCCGTGGCCGGGGCGGCGGCCGAGGAGGCGGCGGCAGCGCTGGCGCGTACCCCCGAGCAGTTGCCGGCGCTGGCCCGCGCCGGCGTGGTCGACGCCGGCGGCCGGGGCCTCTGCCTGCTGCTCGACGCCCTGGTCGAGGTGGTCACCGGCGAGCGGGTGGCGCGGGTCCCGCCCGCGCCCCCGCCCGCCGCCGGGCCGGCCGTCGCGCCGCGGGAGACCGGCTCCGACCGGTACGCCTACGAGGTGCAGTTCCTGCTCGACGCCGGGGCGGAGGCGGTCGACCGGATGCGCACCGTGCTCGCCGGCCTGGGCGACTCCCTGGTGATCGTCGGTGACGGCGTCGGACCCGAGCCCACCTGGAACGTGCACGTGCACGTCAACAACGTCGGCGCGGCCGTCGAGGCGGGCGTGGTCGCCGGCCGACCGCACCGGATCTCGGTGACCCGCTTCGCCGACCAGCCGCCGCCGGCGGCCCTGCCGGCGGACGCGCGGGCGGCCGTCGTGGTGGCCCCCGGCGCCGGCATCGCCGAACTCTTCGGCGGTGAGGGCGCCACGGTGGTGCCGGGCAACCCGTCCACCGGCGAACTGGTCGACGCGATCCGGGCCACCGGCGCGACCCGCGTGGTGGTGCTGCCCAACGACCCGAACACCCAGGCCGTCGCGAGCGCCGCGGCGAAGGAGGCACACCGGCTGGGGGTCAAGGTCAGTGTGGTGCCCACCCGGTCGCCGGTGCAGGCGCTGGCGGCCCTGGCTGTCCGCGACCCGGGGCGACGCTTCGAGGACGACGTCATCGCGATGGCCGAGGCGGCCGGGGCCTGCCGCTACGCCGAGGTCTGCCACGCCAGCCGGGAGGCGTTGACCGTCGCCGGGCCCTGCCGGCCGGGCGACGTGCTCGCCCTGGTCGAGGGGGAGGTGCACCTGATCGGCACCGACCTGGTCGACACCTGCGTCGCGATGGTCGACCGGATGCTGGGCGGCGGTGGCGAACTGGTCACCCTGATCTCGGGGGTGGACGCCCCGGGCGGCCTCGTCGACGCGGTCCGCGCCCACGTCGCGCAGCGTTGGCCGTTCGTCGAGGTGCAGGCATACCCGGGCGGGCAACCGCACTACCCGCTCCTGGTGGGGGTCGAATGAGCGAGCCGAGCGAGTCGGCCACGGTGGAGACGCCGCTGAAGAAGCTGGTCGGCGAGAAGACCGCCAAGGCCTTGGCGGCCCATCTCGACCTGCACACCGCCGGCGACCTGATCTACCACTTCCCGCGCCGCTACGACGAGCGCGGCGAGCACACCGACATCCGGTCGCTGGACGTCGGCGAGCAGGTCACGGTGCTGGCGCAGGTGCAGCGCACCGCGGTGCGGCCGATGCGCCAGCGTCGCGGCAACCTGCTCGAGGTGACCGTCGGCGACGGCTCCGGCGGCCTGCTCACCCTCACCTTCTTCGGCAACCAGGCCTGGCGCGAACGGGAGCTGCGCCCCGGCCGGTGGGGGCTCTTCGCCGGCAAGGTCACCGAGTTCCGGGGCAAGCGCCAGCTCAACGGGCCGGAATACGTGCTGCTCGGCGAGGGCGGCGACGGCGAGGCGGCGGCCAGCGAGGAGATCGAGGAGTTCGCCGGTGCACTGATCCCGGTCTACCCGGCCGCCGCGGCCATGCCCACCTGGGTGATCGCCAAGTGCGTCCGGGTGGTGCTGGACACGGTCACCCCGCCGGAGGATCCGGTGCCGGCGACCGTGCGGGCCAGCCGCAACCTGGTCGGGCTGGGCACCGCGCTACGCGAGATCCACCGGCCGTCCAGCAAGGAGGAGCTCTACCGGGCCCGGCACCGGCTCAAGTGGGACGAGGCGTTCGCGGTGCAGCTGACCCTGGTGCAGCGCAAGCACCGGGCCGCCGACTGGCCGGCCCGCCCCCGGCCGGCGCGCGCCGGCGGCCTGCTGGACGCGTTCGACGCCCGGCTGCCCTACGAGCTGACCCCCGGCCAGGTCGACGTGGGCCGGGAGATCGCCGTCGACCTGGCCACCCCGCATCCGATGCACCGGCTCCTGCAGGGCGAGGTCGGCTCCGGCAAGACGGTCGTCGCGCTGCGCGCGATGCTCCAGGTGGTGGACGCCGGCGGGCAGGCCGCCCTGCTTGCGCCCACCGAGGTGCTCGCCGCCCAGCACCACCGCGGCATGCTCGACCTGCTCGGTCCGCTGGGCCGCGCCGGCGAGCTGGACGCCGCCGAACACGCCACCCGAGTGGAGCTGGTCACCGGCTCGCTCGGCGCGGCCGCCCGCCGCCGGGCGCTCGCCGAGGTCGCCGAGGGTCGGGCCGGCATCGTGCTCGGCACCCACGCCCTGCTCTACGAGGGCGTCGACTTCGCCGACCTGGGGCTGGTGGTGGTCGACGAGCAGCACCGGTTCGGCGTCGAGCAGCGCGACGCGCTGCGGGCCAAGGCCGACCAGCCGCCGCACGTGCTGGTGATGACGGCCACCCCGATTCCGCGCACGGTGGCGATGACCGTCTACGGCGACCTGGAGGTGTCCACCCTCTCCCAGCTGCCCCGGGGGCGTTCGCCGATCGCCTCGCACGTGGTGCCGGCCGCCGAGAAGCCGGCCTTCCTGGACCGGGCCTGGCGCCGGCTCCGTGAGGAGGTGGCCGCGGGGCACCAGGCGTACGTGGTCTGCCCGCGGATCGGCGAAGGCCCGGCGAGCGACGAGGAGCCGCCCCGGGAGGACGACAACGGCCGCCGACCGCCGCTGGCGGTGACCGAGGTGGCGCCGCTGCTCGCCGAGGGTCCGCTGCACGGGCTGCGGATCGGGGTGCTGCACGGCCGGCTGCCCGCCGACGAGAAGGACGCGGTGATGCGGTCGTTCGCCGACGGCCAGCTCGACGTGCTGGTGGCCACGACCGTGGTCGAGGTCGGGGTGGACGTGCCGAACGCGACCGTGATGATCGTGTTGGACGCCGACCGGTTCGGCGTCTCCCAGCTGCACCAGCTGCGTGGGCGGGTCGGCCGGGGCTCCGCCGCCGGGCTCTGCCTGCTGGTCAGCGAGGCGGCGGAGGGCAGCCCGGCCCGGGAACGGCTCGACTCGGTCGCCTCCACCACCGACGGCTTCAAGCTGGCCGAGCTCGACCTGGAGCAGCGTCGCGAGGGCGACGTGCTCGGCGCCACCCAGTCGGGTCGCCGCTCGCACCTGCGGCTGCTGTCCCTGCTGCGCGACACGGATCTGATCCGGGACGCCCGGGCGGAGGCGATCGCCCTGGTCGAGGAGGATCCCGAGCTGGTCCGGCAGCCGGCCCTGGCCGCCTCGGTGGCCGCCCTGGTGGACGAGGAGCGCGCGGAGTATCTGGAGAAGGGCTGACACCGTGGGCGCAGCCGCCGAGGGCGCCCCGACCGGTCGGTCCACGCGCCCTCGGATCGGTTCGGTTCCGCTCAGGCGGTGAACCGCAGCCGGCGACGACGCGCCACCAGGAACAGGCCCGCACCGGCGAGCAGCAGCAGGGCGGCGCCGGACGCGAGGCCACCGGTGGAGGCGCCGGTCAACGGCAGCCCGCCGGTGCCGGCTCCGCCGCCGCCGCAGTCGGCGGGCTGCTCCCACTCCCACGGGCCGAAGTAGTCACCGTCGGGGTCCCAGTAGTCGTACTCGGCGACGACGGCCTGCCCCTCCCTGCCCTCGAAGGTCTCCTCGATCGTCTGGCCCGGCTTGACAACCCGCTTGCGGGCCTTGCCGTACGTCGGCGAGAAGGTCACCGTCCAGGTGTCGCCGTTGGGTGGGTCGGCGAAGACCACCGTGAAGGTGTCGCAGGTGGAGCGGGTGGTCACGTCGGCGAGGGCGCAGTTGCCCGGGTCCGTCCAGAGATAGGTGGCGAGCGGTTCGGTGCTGCCTGCCACGGTCACGCTGACCCCGTCCCAGCCCTCGACCGGGAAGCGCACGTCCTTCTTCTCGCCGGGGGCGAGCGGCACCGTCTGGGCGGCGCCGCCGGCCGGGATCGAGGCGAGCAGGAGCTCGACGGCGGGCGCCTTGGCCGGGTTGGTCAGGCGCACGTCGATCGCGCTCGCGCAGATCGAGGTGAAGCTGGCGCTCGGCCCGCCCGGCTGGTCCTTCGTGCCGCACGTGCCAGCGAGCGCCACCACGCCCTCACGGGCCCGATCCTCGGTGTGGCCGTTGTTCCACTGAGCCCGTACGGCCAGCCGGGCCACGCTCGCGTCACCGGGCACGGTCTGCACGCCGGTCACCGGCTCGCCGACCGGGTGCGGGAACTCGTTCTCCGGGCTGGTGGCGATGGCGCCGACAGCGGTGCCGGCCGGTGCGATGTCGACGGCGACGAAGCGCAAGCTCGTCGCTGCCGGCGGGGTGCTCTCGCTGCGTACCGTCCACCGGACCTGGTAGCTGCCGTCGACGCAGCTCGCCTCGCCCTGGACCGCGGTGTGGTGGGCGCCGGCCGGGGCGCCGAGGGCGACCACGCCGGTGAGACCGATCACCGCCGCGCCGAGGACGGCGAGCGGGCGGCGCCAGAGCGATCGATGCCTCTTCATGGACTCTCCTGTCGTCGGACGCGCCTGACGCACAGAGCCGGCCAGGCCGGTGCGGGTGATGGATCGACGGCCATGCGCCTCGCGGATGGCCGGTTCGTCGCCCGACGGTAACCACGAGGGGGGTAGCCGCGCGGTCCCGTGCGACCCCGGAGGTCGTCTCCCGTGGCCGAATCGTGACCCGTCGGGCTCCGGTCCGCTTTCGGAGCCGACGAGGGCGCGCGCTGCGGCGGACGGACCACGGTGGACGCAGAAACGCCACGGGCGCGCCGACCGGTCGGTCGACGCGCCCGTGGCGCTGTTGGATCAGGCGCTCACACGCCGTCGGATCAGGCGGTGAAGGTCACCCGACGCCGACGCGCGATGACGAAGAGCACCGCGCCCGCGGCGAGCAGGGCCAGCGCGCCCGCGGCGATGCCGCCGGCCGCCGCACCGGTCACCGGCAGGCCCGGCTCCTCGCCGCCGGCCCCGCCGCCGCCGCACTCACCCTCGGGGGCGTACACGGCCTCCAGCTCCAGGTCCAGCTCGGGGAGGGCGACCAGCGCCTTCTCGTCCTTGCCGGCCTTGAAGGTCACCGACTCCGACTTGCCCGGCTCGACGGTGCGGGTCTCGGTCTTGCCGCCGTAGGTGAACTCGACCTTGACCGGCATGCCACCCTCCGGGTTGGTCGCGGTCAGGGTGAAGTTCTTGCAGTCCGCCTTTGTGGTCACCGTGGGCAGCGGGCAGTCCTCGGGGCGCTGCCACGAGTACGTGCCCTTGTCGATCACCTTACCGTCGACCAGCACCTCGACCTTGCCGGCGTTCTCGGCGGGCACCACGATGCCGTTGTCAGCCTTGCCCGGCTCGACGGTGACCTTCTTGGACCAGCCGTTCTCGCCCTTGACCTCGAACTCGACCGGGTACTTGCTGATCTTGCCGTCGTTGCTCAGCGAGACCGTGACGGTTCCGTCGCAGTTGGACGCGAAGGTGGACGCCGGGGTGGTGCAGCTCTTGTCACCGCCGTTGTACCAGCCGTCCGGGCCGCTGGACCGGTTGCCCGGGGCGCCCGGAGAGCCGAGCTTGATGTTGCCGTAGCGCTTGCCGCCCTCGACCAGCGGGTCGATGACCTCGTCCGCGTCGCCCCAGATCAGGTCGACCTGGGTGTGGCAGTTCGGGATCTCGACGTTCAGCTCGATCTCGGTCTTGGTGCCGCCGATCCAGTCGCTGTCCGGCGTGCCGTAGACGTACTGCGGGGTGGCGAACTGCGGCCGCGGCGCGAAGTACGAGACCAGCGTGAACGGCTGCTTCGCCTCACCGCAGAGCGGCAGGTCACCGTCGAGCTTGACGGTCGCGGTGCCCTTCGGCCCGTCGAAGGTGTGGCTGTACTTCGCCTGGCTGGCGTCCACGCACTTCGGCGCCGGGGTGCACGGCTTGTCGGCGGACAGCGTGATGCTGCCTTCGTTCGTCGCCTCCTGGCCGTTCTGCTTCCACTTGCCGTGGATGGTCAGCTTGGCGCTCGCGGTGTCGCCGGGCACCCGCTGGACGGCGTTGACGCTGCCGCCCTTGTCGACGACCGCGCCCTCCAGCAGGACGGGCTCGGCGCTGTCGATCGCCAGGTGCACCGGGGTGGCCGGCTCGGCGGTCACCTTCATCAGCGTGACGGCCTTGTCGCGCTCGCTGTTCTCGACCTTCCACGTGATCACACGCTCGCCGGTGAGCTGGTCACATTCGACAGTGCCGGTGATGGTGGTGTGGTGGGCGCTGGCGGGGGCGGCCAGCGCGAAGGCGCCGGTGAGGCCGAGCAGAGCGGCCCCCAGGACGGCCAGCGGTCGCCGTAGCGACAGCTTGGGACGGATCACGCGTACTCCCGGGGTGAAGAAGCGTCAGGGGTGTCTACACGGGAGGCGGCTGGACGGTCGCTTGGAGCGTGGAGCACGTCCGGTGAGGGGCCTCCGCGTGTTGTGAGCCGATATCAGGTCATCGGCACCCGGCAGACCCTAGCGACTACGCCGCCGCCGTTACAGCGCTCAGCATCCGCTAAGACTGATGTTATGAATTCGAGATCATTGATATACGAGGGGTGATCTTGCGGTTGCGCGGACCGTACCGGCGGTGTCGGCCGGCGTCCGCGCGAGGTCGCGTAGCGTCGGAGGCATGAGCAGGTGCAGACGATGACCCGCATCGTGGCCGGGGCGCTCGGCGGACGCCGGATCGCCGCGCCGCCCGGCGCCGGCACCCGGCCCACCTCCGACCGGGTCCGGGAGGCGCTGTTCAGCGCCGTGCAGGCCGAGAAGGATCTCGTCGGCGCCCGCTTCGCCGATCTCTACGCCGGTTCCGGGGCGGTCGGGCTGGAGGCGCTCTCCCGGGGCGCCGAGCACGTGCTGCTGGTCGAGTCCGATTCCCGGGCGGCCCGGGTGATCCGCGAGAACGTCGCCGCGCTGCGCGCCGCGCCCGCCGCCCGGTTGGTCGCCGGCAAGGTGGCGACCGTGCTGGCCGCCGGTCCTGAGGGGGAGCCCTACGACGTGGTCTTCGCCGACCCGCCGTACGCGGTGCCGGACGACGAGATCACCGCCGTGCTGACCGCGCTCGTGGACCGCGGCTGGTTGGCGCCCGACGCGCTCGTCGTGGTGGAGCGCTCCAGCCGGGGCGCCCCGCTCGACTGGGTGCGGGGCGTCACCGGCGAGCGCAGCCGCCGCTACGGGGAGACCACCCTTTGGTACGGTCGCCGATCATGAGACGTGCGGTGTGTCCCGGCTCGTTCGATCCGGTCACCAACGGACACCTCGACATCATCGGCCGGGCCAGCCGGCTCTTCGACGAGGTGATCGTCGGCGTGCTGGTGAACCAGTCGAAGAGCGGCCTGTTCACCGTCGAGGAGCGGATCGACATGCTCCGCGAGGTGACCGCCTCGTACGAGAACGTCCGGGTGGAGTCCTTCCGCGGGTTGCTGGTCGACTTCTGCCGGGCCCAGCAGGCGAGCGTGCTGATCAAGGGCCTGCGCGCGGTCAGCGACTTCGACTACGAGCTTCAGATGGCGCAGATGAACATCGGCCTGGCCGGGGTCGAGACGCTCTTCATGCCGACCAACCCGCTCTACTCGTTCCTCTCCTCCAGCCTGGTGAAGGACGTCGCCAAGTGGGGCGGGGACATCTCGTCGCACGTGCCCGACCGGGTCCGCGCCGAGCTCCAGGCGCGGCTCTCGCCGCCGCCGCGCCACTGACCGGGCCGATCCGACCGACCCCGCCGACCCGGCCCGCCCGCTGACCGGGCCGGGGCCTGCCCACCGGCCCGGCCGGCCAGGAACGCCACCAGCGCTGCACCCCCATCGAATCGCCCGGCTCAGGATGATCCGGGCGTCCCGCCGCGCGGCCGACCGGCCCCTGCCGGGCCGCGCGACGCGCCGTGTCGAGGGGGAAGGGTGGCCGGGTGGCGCTGCGCGAGATGATGAGTAGAGCGGGAACCCGGCCGTAGCCCGCATCATGTAGGTCGGCCGAGAAGAACGACAGGAGTGAGGTACCGGTGGACCCGCTCGATCGCATCGACGAACTGATCGCCATGGTGGAGCAGGCCCGCTCCGTCCCGATGTCTCGCAACAACTGCATGGTCGACCGAGGCGAGATGATCGCGGCCCTGGACGAGGTGCGCGCCGAACTCCCCGCCGACCTGCGCCGGGCCGCCGCGCTCCTCGATGAGCGCGACAAGATCATGGAGGCCGGTAAGCGCGAGGCGGACCGGATCATCAGCGAGGGTGAGGCGGAACACGCCCGGCTGGTGTCGGTGAATGAGATCACCGTCTCCGCCGAGCACGAGGGCGCGCGGATCATCGCCGAGGCCCGGGCCGAGGCCCAGCGGCTGCGTGACGAGGTCGACGACTACGTCGACACCGCGCTGGCCAACTTCGAGCAGTTCCTGACCCGCGCGCTCGCCTCGATCGAGCGCGGCCGGGACAAGATGCACGCGCTGCGCGAGATCGGCACCTTCGCTGGGGATGAGGCGGAACGCCCGCTACCCTTCTGAGCGGCACCTCACCAGCCGGCATTCGAAGGCGGGCGTCGCCCCCGGTTCGACGGTCCGGCGGTCGCCCAGGTAACCTTTTTTGTCGGCCTCTCACCGGCCGGAGTCTGACTATGCCCAAACACTCGCCATCGACACTCGACCCCAGGTCGCCGCTGGTCCTCGACACGAGGGACCTGCCGCGTCGGCCTGGCGCGTTGCGTACGGTCAAGCGGGTCGCGCCGGCACCGGCAGACCTCGGTGTGGAGTTGATCGGCGTGCCGGAGGGCGCGGACCTCGACCTCGACCTGAGGTTGGAGTCGGTGTCCGAGGGTGTGCTCGTCTCCGGGACCATCACCGGTCCCGTCCGGGGCGAGTGCGGCCGCTGCCTGCGCGAGATCAACGACTCGATGGCCGTGACGATCCAGGAGCTGTACGCGTACGAGAACAGCACCACGGACGTCACGACCGACGAGGACGAGGTGGGCCGGATGCAGGGCGATCTGATCGACCTGGAGCCGGCGCTGCGGGACGCGTTGGTGCTCACGCTGCCGACCAACCCGCTCTGCCGGGAGGACTGCCCAGGACTGTGCCCCGAATGCGGGGCGCACTGGGATGATCTGCCGGCCGACCACAGTCACCAGCAGATCGACCCGCGATGGGCGGGCCTGTCGCAACTGACCCGTAAAGAGGAGTAAGAACCGTGGCCGTCCCCAAGCGCAAGATGTCGCGCAGCAACACCCGGTCCCGCCGGGCGAACTGGAAGGCGGCCGTGGTCGCGACCGTCGCGTGCCCGCAGTGCAAGTCCCCGAAGCTGCCGCACGCCGCGTGCTCCGTCTGCGGCACGTACAACGGCCGCCAGGTTCTCGAGGTCTGACCTGGACGCCGAGTGACGCCCCCGACCCCTGGTCGGGCGGCGCGCGCACCCTGGCAAACGCCCGGTGCCCCGGCTCCCTCCGACGCCGGCCGGCCTGCTCCGGCCGGCGTTCCGATGGAGCCGGGCACCGCGCGGATCGCCGTTGACCTCCTCGGCGGGGACGATGCTCCCGCCGTCGTGGTTGACGGCGCTCTGCGGGCCATGCGCGCCGACCCCGATCTGCATCTGCTGCTCGTCGGCCCCGCCGAGGTCGCCGACGGGCTGATCGCTGCCCTCGGCCCGGCCCAGCGGGCCCGGATCACCGTGCGGCCGGTGCGGGACGCGGTCGGGATGGCCGACCACCCGAGCGCCGCGCGGGCCGAGAGCACCGTGCGCGCCGCCGTCACCGCCGTTCGCGACGGCATCGCCGACGCCGTGGTCTCCGCCGGCTCGACCGGGGCCACCGTCACCGCCGCCGCGCTCGGCTTCGGCCGGTGGCCGGCCGTGCGTCGGCCGGCCCTGGTCGCCACGCTTCCCGCAGTCGCCGGTCCGGTCGTGCTGCTCGACGTCGGCGGCTCCCTGGAACCCCGCCCGGCCACCCTCGCCCGGCACGCCGTACTCGGCGCTGCCTACGCCGCGGTGGCGCACGCCGTCGTCGCCCCCCGGGTCGGGCTGCTCTCCGTCGGCACCGAGGCGGGCAAGGGCGACCGGGTCCGCCGGGCCGCCGATTCCGTGCTCGCCGCCGAACCGCTGCCCTGCGACGCCCGCTACGTCGGCCTCGTCGAGGGGTACGACGTCTCGGTCGGCGCGCGCGCCGACGTGGTGGTCACCGACGGCTTCACCGGTAACGTGCTGCTCAAGGCGATCGAGGGCGCGTACGCGATGGCCGGCGGTCCCCCCGCCAGCGGTGGCGCACCCCGGGCGGCTGCCCTGCTCGGCGTCGCCGGCACCGTGGTGGTCTGCCACGGCGCCGCCATCGCCGACGACGTCGCCTCCGGCATCGCGCTCGCCGCGCACCTCTGGCGGCGCCGCGCCGCCGACTCCGTCGCCGCCCTGCTCGCAGGCGTTGCCCCGACGGGACACGACCGCACCGACCGCCCCACCGACACCGAGGTAGCCACACCATGAGCAACGACAAGCGGCGGCGGGCGTCCGTCGGTCACCTCGAAGCCGCCTTCGGCGTGACGCTCGACGCCGAGCTGCTGGAACGCGCGCTGACCCACCGCTCGTACGCGTACGAGAACGGCGGCCTGCCCACCAACGAGCGGCTGGAGTTCCTCGGTGACTCGGTGCTGGGCGTGGTGATCACCACGGCGCTCTTCCACAACCACCCGGACCTGCCCGAGGGGCAGCTGGCCAAGCTGCGGGCCAGCGTGGTCAACATGCGCGCCCTGGCCGACGTGGCCCGGGGCCTCGGCCCGGACGGGCTCGGCGCGTACCTGCTGCTCGGCAAGGGCGAGGAGACCACCGGCGGCCGGGACAAGGCGAGCATCCTCGCCGACACCCTGGAGGCGCTGCTCGGGGCGATCTACCTCCAGTACGGCCTGGACACCGCCGCCATCGTCATCCACCGGCTCTTCGACCCGCTGATGGCCGAGTCGGCCGGCCGGGGCGCGGCGCTGGACTGGAAGACCAGCCTCCAGGAGCTGACCGCGGCGCTCGGGCTGGGCGTGCCCGAGTACCGGATCGAGGGCGCCGGCCCGGACCACCTCAAGACCTTCACCGCCTGGGTGGTGGTCGCCGGCAACCGCTACGGCGGCGCCGAGGGGCGCAGCAAGAAGGAGGCCGAGCAGCGGGCCGCCGAGGCGGCCTGGCGGACCCTCACCGAGCAGACCGAGCAGACCGATCGCGGGGCCAGCCCGGCCCGGCCCGGCGCCGCCAGCGGTAACGGCGCCGGCCCGGCCGACGCAGGCAACGGCACCGGCCCGGCCGGCGGAACCGGTGCGCTCGACGCCGGCGCGCTCGACGCCGGTGCGCTCGACGCCGCGCCTGCCGACGGATCGGGTTCCGCCCGTGCCTGAGCTGCCCGAGGTCGAGACCGTCCGGCAGGGCCTGGCGCAGTGGGTGATCGGCCGGCGGATCGCCAGCGTCGAGGTGCGGCACCCCCGCGCGGTCCGCCGGCACACGCCCGGCGGCGAGCACTTCGCCGACGTGCTGACCGGCCGGACGGTGCTCGACGTACGCCGTCGCGGCAAGTACCTCTGGCTGCCGCTGGACAGCGGCGACGCGGTGGTCGGGCACCTCGGCATGTCCGGTCAGCTGCTGCTGCAACCAGCCGACGCCCCCGACGAGACGCACCTGCGGATCCGGTTCCGCTTCGCCGACGACGGCCCGGAGCTGCGCTTCGTCGACCAGCGCACCTTCGGTGGGCTGGCGGTGAGCGAGGGCGGCGCGGAGCTGCCGGCCGAGATCGCGCACATCGCCCGGGATCCGATGGACCCGCAGTTCTCCGACGCGGCGTTCGCGACCGCGCTGCGGCGGCGTCGGACCGAGGTGAAGCGGGCGCTGCTCGACCAGACGCTGATCTCCGGGGTGGGCAACATCTACGCCGACGAGGCGCTCTGGCGGGCCGGCCTGCACGGCACCCGGCCCACCGACGCGCTGACCGGCCCGGCCGCGCAGCGGCTGCTCGGGCACGTCCGCGACGTGCTGGGTGAGGCGATCAAGGAGGGCGGCACCAGCTTCGACGCCCTCTACGTCAACGTGAACGGGGAGAGCGGCTACTTCGACCGGGCGCTCAACGTCTACGGCCGGGAAGGCGAGCCGTGCCGGCGCTGCGGCGCGCCGATCCGCCGGGAGCCGTTCATGAACCGCTCCTCCTACAGCTGCCCCCGCTGCCAGCCCCGGCCCCGGGGGTCCGTCCGGGGATGACCCTGAGTCGGGTCGGGGGCGCGCCCCGCGCGTCGGCTCGGGCCGCTCCGGGGCACTCCCGGGTGATCGTCCGATTCGGCCGGTGACGCCCCGGTTCCGCGCTCCGGCGGACCGCTCACCCCGCCGGGGTGCACACCCGGGGCGAGCCGGGGATGCTCCCGGATGTCCGGGTCTCGTCAGCTCCCTAGCGTCAGCACCGTTGACCTAGGTCTGAGCTGACAGGGGGACCCGCGATGGGGGCAAGACCGGTGACGGTCCGGTTGGCGCGGTGGAGCGCCGAACATCCGTGGCGCGCGATCGCGCTCTGGGTGGTGTTCGTGGCGATCTGCTTCGTCGGGGGCAGCGCCGCCGGCCTCAACGAGGCCACCGAATCCGATCAGGCGATCGGCGAGTCCGGCCGGGCCGGGCTGATCGTGTCGGCCGGTGACTTCCACGATCCGGCCGTGGAGAACGTCCTGATCACCCCGCGTGCCGGCACGCTCGACCAGACGGCGGCCCGGGCGGCGGCCGACGACGCGGCGGCCCGGTTGCGGTCGGTGACCGGGGTGGCCGGGGTGGGGCAGCCGGTGTCGGCGCGGGACGGCTCGGCGTTGCTGCTGCCGATCACCATGTCCGGCGATCCGGAGACCGCCAGCGACCGGGTGCAGCCGCTGCGGGACGCCACCGCCGGCGTCCAGGAGGCCCACCCGCAGTTGCGCGTCGAGCAGGTCGGCGGGCCGTCGATCAACAAGGCGCTCGACGACACCCTCGGCAAGGACTTCCAGCGCGCCGAGCTGCTCAGCCTGCCGGTCACCCTGGCCATCCTGATCATCGCGTTCGGCGCGCTGATCGCGGCCGGCGTGCCGGTGCTGCTGGCGCTCTCCTCCGTGGCCGCCGCGATGGGGCTCTCCACTCTCGCCTCCCACCTGGTGCCGTCGACCGACGTCACGAGCAGCGTCATCCTGCTGATCGGCATGGCGGTCGGGGTGGACTACTCACTCTTCTACGTGCGCCGCGAGCGCGAGGAGCGGGCCAAGGGCCGCTCCGGCCTGGATGCGGTCGAGATCGCCGCGGAGACCTCCGGACACGCCGTGGTGGTCTCCGGCTTCGCGGTGATCATCTCGATGGCCGGCCTGCTGCTCGCCGGCGACGCGGTCTTCTCCTCCCTGGCGGTGGGCTCGATCCTGGTGGTCGCGGTCGCGGTGGCCGGCTCGTTGACCGTGCTGCCCGCGCTGCTCGCCAAGCTCGGCCGCTGGGTCGACCGTCCCCGGGTGCCGCTGCTGTGGCGGCTGACGGCGCCGCGTACCGGCCGCCCGGGCGAGCCGGCGCCGCGCTTCTGGCCGGCGGTGCTCCGCCCCGCGCTGCGGGCGCCGGTGCCGACCCTGGTGATCTCGGTCGGGCTGCTGCTCGCGCTCGCCGCCCCGGCGCTGGGCATGAAGCTGAAGTTCCCCGGCATGGAGGACCTGCCGCGCAGCACGCCGGCGATGCAGGCGTACGACCGGCTGACCGAGGCGTTCCCGAGCAACGGCACCAGCCACACGGTGGCGGTACGGGCGCCAGCGGCCGAGGCGGACCGCGTGCGGGCGGCGCTCACCGACCTCGCCGGCCGCGCCGGGGGTGACCCGCTATTCGCCCCCGTCGAGGCGGACGGCCCGAAGATCCAGGTCTCCGACGACCGGCGGGTCTCCGTGCTGGAGGTCGCCACCCCCTACGCCAGCCGCGACGACAAGGCGGTCGACTCGATGCACCGGCTCCGGGACGAACTGGTCCCGGCCGAGCTGGGGGGCATCCCCGGCGTCGAGTACGCGGTCGGTGGCGGGGTCGCCGCCAGCGAGGACTACGCGGCCCACGTGCGGGACAAGCTGCCGCTGGTGATGGGCTTCGTGCTCGTGCTCACCTTCCTGGTGATGGTGCTGACCTTCCGGTCGGTGGTGGTGGCGGTCAGCTCGATCGTGCTGAACCTGCTCTCCGCGGGCGCCGCGTACGGGCTGCTGGTGCTGGTGTTCCAGGGCGGCTGGGCGGACGACCTGCTCGGCTTCACCTCGATGGGGGCGATCGTCTCCTGGCTGCCGCTCTTCCTGTTCGTGGTGCTCTTCGGCCTCTCGATGGACTACCACGTCTTCGTGGTCAGCCGGATCCGTGAGGGGATCCGCGCCGGAATGTCGAACCGGGACGCGGTGGCGTACGGCATCACCTCGTCGGCCGGAGTGGTGACCAGCGCGGCGATCGTCATGGTCGGCGTCTTCTCGATCTTCGCGACGCTCAGCACGATCGACATGAAGCAGCTCGGCATCGGCCTGGCCGCGGCGATCCTGCTGGACGCCACCATCATCCGCGCGGTGGTGCTGCCAGCCCTGATGACCATGCTCGGCGACGCGAACTGGTGGGCGCCGCGCTTCCTGCGCCGCCGGCCGGCGGCGACGCCGACGGACCCGCCGGCGCCCGCGGACGAGCTGGTGCCGGTCGGCTGAACCGGTGCCGGGGGGGGGGCGGCGGGCCCGGGGGCGGGCCCCCGGGGGGGGGGGGGGGGGGGGGGGGGGCGGGGGCCGGGGGCCCCCCGCGGGGGGGGGGGCGGGGGGGCGGGGGGGGGGGGGGGGGGGGGGGGGGGGGGGGGCGGGGGGGCCCCCCCCCCCCGCCGGTCTCCTACAGGCCCGCTCGTACGGCCGCGGGCCGGCCGCCGACGACCGGCAGCTCGATGCGGCTGCGATCGAAGTGGACGGTGATCTCGGCCCGGTTCTGCTTCGCCCGGCTGCTGTAGCCGGAGTAGGAGCCGAGCAGCACCACGCCGACCTGGTTGCCGGCCGCGAAGACGTAGTCCTCGGGGAGCAGCGCGAGGTCGACGCCGTTCTTGTCGCCCGGCACCAACGGCGTCGACTCGCGGAGCGAGTCGATGTTGAGCCCGTCGATGATGCCCTTCGTCACGAGTTCCTGCGGCTCGGTGGCGATGGTCTTCTCGGTCTGCTTGTAGCAGGCCTCCTCGGCGTGCCCGCCCCAGGTGGCCTCGGCACCCCAGCAGTCCTCCTCGGTCAGCGTCCGGATGCCGTCGCCGGACGTGCCGAACCGCGGCCGGGTGCCGTAGTCCACGAGCAGGCCGGCGAAGCTGGTGTCCTCGCCGTTCACCGTCGCGTTGATCTTGACGATGGGGGTGCCGGAGATGTGCAGCGGCGCGCGCAGCGGCTCGGAGAGGAACACCAGCCGGTTCTCCTTGTTCGCCGCCGGATCCGACGGGTGCCGGATCGCGTTGGTCTGGCTCATCGTGGGGGTGTCCTGGAACGTCCGGGACGCCTTGCCGGGCTGCGGACGCACCGACAGCCCACCGGCCGCGCCCTCGGCCCCGGGCCGCAGGAACACCTGGGTCGACCGGGCGGCCGGGATCGGCCAGTCCCGGTGGGTCTCCCAGACGTCCGGCGACCGCTCGATGTCGACCCTCGGCTCGGCCATGATGCCGTTGCGCACGCCGTGCAGCCAGAAGTCGAACCAGCGGTGCAGTGTGTCGACCCACTCGCCGCGGCGGAAGTCGAACGGGTCGACGTGACCGGTGCCGGTCAGCCAGAGCTTGCGCGGGACGTCCTGCTCGGCCAGCGCGTCCCACCACTTGCTGAAGTGGTCCGGCCGGACGTTGTTGTCGTTGATGCCGTGGACCACGAAGACGCTGGCCCGCACGCGCTTGGCGTCCGGGACGTAGTCCCGCTCGGCCCAGAAGTCGTTGTAGTCGCCGGTGACGTCGTCGCCGTCGACGCCGAGCTGCTCCCGCACCGCCGCGCAGTGCTCCCGCCGCTCCGGATTGGTGACCGTGTTGGAGAGGCTCCCGGAGTAGTTGTTGGCCCGGGTGACCAGGCCGTTGCTGCGCGAGTAGTCGTACCAGCTGGAGATGGCCGAGATCGGCACGATGGTGGTGAGCCCCCGCACGCCGCTGGCGGCGGCCGCGTTGGCCAGCGTGCCGTCGTACGACTTGCCGATCATGCCGGTGCGGCCGTTGTGCCAGTCGGCGACGACCCGCTCGCCGGCGGCGTTGGTGCCGGCCCGGCGGCCGTTGAGCCAGTCGATCGCGGTCGGTGCGCTGATGTTGTCAGCCCGGCCACCGGTGACCGGGCAGCCGGTTGAGTTGTTGGTGCCGATCATGTCGAGCAGCACCACCGCGTAGCCGCGCGGAACGAAGTAGTTGTCGTAGAAGAGCGGCCACTGGTCGTTGAGACCGTCGCCGTCGACGTCGGCCTTGCACTCGCCCTCGTTGCCCCGACACACCGTCGAGTAGTACGGGCTCGCATCCATGACCACCGGCACCCGCAGACCCGCCTCGCTGGCCTTGGGCCGGATGATGTCCATCGACACGACGTCGCGGGCGCCGTCGCCGTCGGTGTCGACGTCGGAGGTGACGAATACCCGCTCGCGGATCGCGTCGGCATATCCGAACACCGGTTGGGTGACTCCGTTCTCGATGACCGGCCTGACACGGTCCACCACCGGCTGCGCCGTCGCGGCGGCCGCCGGCAGACCGACGGCGGCGGTCATCACGACCACCACCGACGCTCGCCACCAGCTCCTTGTGGTTCGCATCGTGCTCCTCCCCTTGTCCAGCACCGGCCGTGGACCGGTCGTCCCGGGCGAGGACGACGGGCCGTCGGCGCGGCAGTTGCCTCGCACCCTAGGAACGGATCCGCGCTCGGTCATCGGACAGGTGCGGGACGTGATCGCCGCCGTCTCCTACGTCTGTCGCATCTCGACAGGCGTAGGACCGGGTGGCGTGCGATTCCAACAGGTGCTCGATGACGCGACCGTCGCCCGGCCATAGGTTCGGCCGAACCACCTCCACCAACCGGCCGGGACCCCACCCCGGTCGGCGGCGGAGCCCAGGCGGCATCGCCGACGAGCGCGCCGATCGGTGGCCGGGCGACGGGAAGGGCGGGATGTGCGGTTCTCGGGCCCAGCCATGATCCCGCGGATCATCGGGCGGTTCCTGGTGCCGGCCGCGTTCGCGGCGCTCTTCGCCGCACCGCTGTGGTTCATGCTGGTCGGCTCACTGCGACCCGCCGGCCTACCCCCGCCCCGCACCCTCGAGCTGTTCCCGCCCGAACCGACAGTGGCCGCGTACGCCCGGCTGCCCGAGCTGATCCCGCTGTTCCGGTATCTGGCCAACTCGGCGCTGGTCGTCGCGGTCGCCGTGCCGCTGACCGTCGCCGTCGCGTCGCTGACCGGCTTCGGGCTGCGGCTGCTGACGCCGGTGGCCCGCCGCCGGGCGGTCCTCGGCCTGCTGGCGGTGCTCCTCGTGCCGGTCACCGCGGTGTGGGCGACCCGCTTCGAGCTGTTCCGGCTGGCCGGCGTGGTCGACACGTACGTCCCGCTGCTGGCTCCGGCGGTGCTCGCCGGCAGTCCGTTCCTGGTGCTGCTCTACGCCTGGAGTTTCGGCGGCGTACCGGACACCCAGCTCGGCGCCGCCCGGCTCGAGGGCGCCGGGTGGTTGACGATCTGGCGGCGGGTGGCACTGCCGCAGGTGCGCCCGGCGACCCTGGCGGTCGGCGTGCTCGCCTTCACCCTGCACTGGTCCAGCCTGATCGACCCGCTGCTCTACCTGCACAGCGGCGACCGCTACACCTACCCGCTCGGCCTGCAGTTCCTGCGGCTGCTGAACCCGACGGACTGGCCGCTGCTGATGGCTGCCTGCGTCGTCGCGACGGCGCCCTGCGTGGTGGTGTTCCTGCTCGCCCAGCGGATCCTGCTCAACGACGATCCGCTGGCGGCACTGAGATCTGGAGGTCGAAGGTGAGCACGTTCCGGGCCCGACGATGGGTAGCCCTGATCACCGCGGCGCTGCTGCTCGGCTACGGCGCCGGCTGCGGCGCCGGCGACCGCGCGGACGACAGCTCCGGGATCACCGTCGTGCTCTTCGGCGACGCCGAGGAGGTCGCCGGTTACCGCAGCATGGTCGCCGCGTTCGAGGAGGCCCACCCCGACGTCGCGGTCAACCTCTCGCCGGTCGCCACCCAGGACGACCTGATGGCCCGCCTGACCACCTCGTTCGCCGGTGGGCAGCCACCCGACGTGTTCCTGCTCAACTACCGCCGCTACGGCCAGTTCGCCGCCCAGCAGGCGATCGAACCGGCGCAGGCGTACCTGGACCGCAGCGCGGCGCTGAACGAGAACGACTTCTCCCCGCGGGCGCTGGACGCCTTCCGTTTCGACGGCAAGACGCTGACCTGCCTGCCGCAGAACATGTCCTCCCTGGTCGTCTACTACAACGCCGACCTATTCGCGGCCGCCGGCGTGCCGTTGCCGAAGGCAGGCTGGACCTGGGACGACTTCCTGGCCGCCGGCCGGACCCTGACCGGCGACGGGAAGTACGGCGTGGGCGTGGAGCCGTCCCTCCCACGGCTCGCCCCGTTCGTCTGGTCCAACCGGGGTGAGCTGGTCGACCACCCGGACAAGCCGACCACCCTGACCCTCACCGGCGACCCGGCCAGCCGCGCCGCGGTCGACTGGTTCCTCGACCTGCAACTGAAGCACCACGTCGTGCCGCCGGACGCCGAGGAGCAGAGCGAGTCGAGTGAGGCCCGCTTCCTGCGCGGCACGCTCGGCATGTACCTCAACAGCCGGGTCGCCGTGCCGACGCTGCGCACCATCGACGGCTTCACCTGGGACGTGGCGCCGCTGCCGATCGCGTCGGGCGGCGTACCCGCGTCGATCCTGCACAGCGACGCCTACTGCATGAGCGCCGGCCTGCCCGACCACGACCAGGCCTGGAAGTTCATCGAGTTCGCGATGGGCGGGCAGGGCCAGCGGATCCTCGCCGGGTCCGGCCGCACCGTGCCGTCCCGGCTCGACGTGGCCAACTCCCCCGAGTTCCTCGACCCGCAGAAGCCCCCTCGGTCGTCGCGGGTCTACCTCGACGCCGAGCCGCACCTGCGCGCCACCCCGCGCACCGCCACCTGGTCACGCGTCGAGCGCGAGGGCGACGCCCTGCTGGAGGAGGTCTTCTACGGTCGGGTCGGCCGCGAGCAGGGGCTGCGACAGCTGGAGGAGAAGGTCCGGCCACTGTTCGGTCTGACGGTGGGCGCCGGTGGCTGACCGGGGTGTCATCCGGCTGGAGGCGCTGACCAAGTCGTACGGGAAGGTGGCCGCCCTCGACGGCGTCGACCTGGAGGTACCGGCCGGCGAGATGGTGACGCTGGTCGGCCCGTCCGGCTCCGGCAAGTCCACCGTCCTGCGACTGATCGCCGGGCTGGACCGGCCGGATGGCGGCCGGATCGTCGTGGACGGCCAGGACGTCGCCCAGGTGCCACCGCACCGCCGCGCGGTGGCGATGGTCTTCCAGGACTACGCGCTCTATCCCCACCTCACGGTGCGTGGCAACCTGCTGTTCGGACTGCGGGTCCGCCGGGTACCGCGCGCGGAGGCCGAGCGGCGGGCCCGGGCGGCGGCCGACCGGCTCGGCATCGCGGACCTGCTCGACCGCTACCCCGACGAGACCTCCGGCGGGCAGCGTCAGCGCATCGCCCTCGCCCGCGCGCTGCTGCGCGAGCCGACCGTCTACCTGCTCGACGAGCCGCTGGCCAGCCTGGACGCGCCGCTGCGCTTCGCCACCCGCGCCGACCTGCTCGCCCTGCACCGCGAGCTGGGCACCACCACCATCCACGTCACCCACGACCAGGCGGAGGCGATGACCCTCGGCGACCGGGTCGTCGTCCTCGACCACGGCCGGGTCCGCCAGGTGGGTCCACCCCAGCGGGTCTACGACGAGCCCGCGGACACCTTCGTGGCCGGCTTCCTGGGCAGCCCGCCGATGAACCTGGTACCCGGTGGCGGCGTGCTGGGCGGCGTCACCGACGACACCCTCGGCGTACGCCCGGAGGATCTGAGCCTCGACCCCGACGGACCGGTGGCGGCGACCGTCGAGGCGGTGGAGGCGCTGGGCAGCGAGGCCGTCCTGCTTACCCGCTGCGACGAGGGCACCCGGCTGACCGTGCGCACCGGTCCCCGGCCCGGCGTGTGGCCGGGCGACCAGGTCCGACTGCGTGCCGACCCGGGGCGGATCCACCGCTTCGACGCCGACACCGGGCGACGCCGGTGAGCACCGGCCGGGTCAGCCGGCCGCTGACCGCGTGGGCCTTCCTCGCGCCGTACGCGGTGGCCGTCGCGCTGCTGATCGCGCTGCCCGCCCTGCTCAACCTCGGCTACGCGTTCACCGACCACACCGGACTGACCCGGGATCCGCGGTTCGTCGGTCTGGACAACGCGCGCCGCCTGCTCGCCGACGGTTTCCTCGCGGACAGCATCCGGGCCTCCGCGATCCACCTGGCGCTGGCCGTACCGCTGCGGCTGCTGGCCGCCATCGGGCTCGGGCTGCTGCTGGCCGCGCCCCGCCCGGGCGGCCGCTGGTTCCGGGTCGCGGTCTACCTGCCGACCGTCGTACCCGACGTGGCCCTGGCGGTGCTCTTCCTGTGGGTGCTCAACCCGCTCTACGGCCCACTCAACCAGCTGCTCGGGCTCTTCGGCCACCCGGGCATGAACTGGCTCGCCGAGCCCGGCTCCGCGCGGGTGGCGGTGGCGCTGATGCTCGCGTTCCCGATCGGTGAGGGTTTCATCGTCGTGCTCGCCGCTCGGCGGATGCTCGACGGACGGCTCTACGAGGCGGCGGCGCTGGAGGGTTGCGGCCCGTTCGGCCAGCTGCGCCGGCTCACGCTGCCGCTGCTCGCGCCGGTGCTGGTGCTGCTCGCCGTCCGGGACACGATCCTCACCCTGCAGGTCAACTTCGTGCCGGCGTACGTCCTCACCGACGGCCGGCCCGCCAACGCCACGCTCTACCTGCCGGTCTACATCTTCGACCAGGTCTTCGAATTCTCCGGCTTCGCCTACGGGGCCATGATCACGAGCGTCCTCATGGTGGTCACCGGGGTCATCATCGCCGGGCTGCTGCTGATGGTGCGACGCTGGCGGGTGCTGCGCTGAGCGTGACATCCTGCTGCGGTGAGACTCCGGATGTTCGCCGTCGTCGTCACGGTTCCGTTGCTCGTCGCCTGCGGCGGCACGGACGCCGGTCAGCCCACCGACCGGGGGCCGGGGATGCTCGCGAACCTGCCCAGCTGCGACCGGGTTCCGCTGGACGCCGACGCCGAGGTGGACGGCCAGGTCACCGGCCTGCTCCTGCCCGACGGCGCGCGGGTCACCTCGGTGGTCGAGCAGGGCGCCCTGACCACGGTCGCGGCCACCATCCGGATGACCCCGCTGGACGTACGCGCCCACTACGAGAGCCGAGGCGACATCGACCTGCTGCGCGCCGAGGACGAGGTGTTCGAGGCCGAGGTGCTGATGCGGGCGCAGGAACGGCGGACGTATCTGCGGGCCACCGCGCTCTGCGCGGACGGAACGACGCTGACCGCGGTGGTCGGGCCGGACTCGGAAGAGGCGGGCCTGCCCGAGTTCCAGAGCGACTGACTGTCGAACCCGCTCCCCCGTGAGCGCGGGCAGCCCTCAGACGAAGGTGAACAGTCGCGTGCCGGGTCGCAACGCGGGCGGATGGGCGGGGTGCTCGACGAGTTGGTGCATGCCCACCCGGAATCTGGCGTCGGTGGGGCTGGTGAACGCCAACTCCGCGAATCCGTGATCAGCGAGGCAGGCGCGGACCTTTAGGCTGGGATCAGGCCCGGCGTCGGGTCGGGCGCGGGTCCAGATCACGATCCCGCCCGGGGCCAGCAGGGCCGGCAGCGCGGCCACCGTCCGCCGTACGTCCTCGACGGCGACGTTGCCGAAGACACCGCAGGCCATCACCACCTGCGCCCGCTGGACCTGCTGGTAGGTGTCGGCGGCGCCCGCGTCAGCCGTCCACACCTCGACCTCGGACAGACCGAGATCGACGGCTCGCGCCCGGGCGCGTTGGGACAGGGTCGGGTCGAGTTCGATCAGCAGCGCGCGGACGTCCCGGCCGCGACCGTGTTCGGCCAGCACCGGCAGCACGTCGCGCCCGTCGCCCGCACAGATGCTGACCAGACGCCGGACGCCGTCCTCGCCGCACGGCGCGTCGGCGAGCGCGCGACGCAGATCGCGTTGCACCACGGCCAGCCGACGGGCCAGCGGCGAACCCGGGGCGTCGTAGTCCTGGTGCCACCGGATCCAGTCGGTCGTCACCGGCTCATTGAAGCAGTGCCGGGCCGTTTGCTGCGTGCCCGGTCAGGCCGTCAGCAGCACGCCCGCGTACGCCACCCCGGCGATGACGGCCCACGAACTCAACCCCAGGGCGGCGGCCCGCCCGCCGGTGCGGGCCAGCGTCGGCAGGTGCACCGCGCTGCCGAGGGCGAACAGCGCCGCGGAGAGCAGGATCTCCTGCGCCAGGCCCGCGCCGGCCAGCACGCCCTCCGGTAGCCAGCCGGTGCTACGCAGCCCGATCATCACGAGGAAGCCGACCACGAACAGGGGCACGAGGGACGGTTTCGCGCCTCGCGGACCGTCACCGGTCGGGCCCTGCGCCGCCGCGCGCCGTCGCCGCAGCCCGATCGCCACCACGGCGACCAGCGGGGCGAGCATCGCCACCCGCATCAGCTTCACCAGGACGGCGTCACCGAGGGCCGCCGGGCCGGCGGTCTGCGCGGCGGCGACCACCTGACCCACGTCGTGCACGCTGGCCCCGACCCACCGTCCGAACTCCGCGTCGCCGAGGCCCAGCGGCTGTTGCAGCAACGGGAGCACGGCGACGGCCAGGGTGCCGCAGAGCGTCACCAGGGCGACCGACGCCGCGGCGTCCTCCTCGTCGCTGCCGGTCGCCGCGCTGACCGCGCCGATCGCCGAGGCGCCGCAGATCGCGTAGCCGGCGGCGATCAGCAGGGGTTGGTCGCCGCGCAGACCGATCCGACGGCCCAGCCACCACGTGCTGGTGAACGTCGCGGCCACCACGGCGACGACCATGAGCATGGTCGGCCACCCGATCGCGCGTACGTCCTGCACGCTGAGCTTCAACCCGAGCAGCACGATGCCGAGCCGCATCAGCCGTTTGCCGGCGACGCTCAACCCGGGCCGGGCCGGGCCGCGTACCCGGTCGCGAAGGGCAGGCAGGTGGGCGGCGGCGATGCCCAGCACCATGGCGACGGTCAGCGCCGGCACGACGGGCAGCGCCCAGTGCACCGCCCATGCGGCGGCGGCCCCGACGCTCGCGGCGACCAGCCCGGGCAGGATGCCCGGTCCGCCGCCCCGCCGCGCGCCCGCGGACCGCCCTGCGGCGGGCCCCTTCGGGGCGTCCGACCGGCCACCGGGGGCGCCGTCGCCGGCGCGGGCGGCCGGGTGGCCGCCGTCACCGACGCGTGGCGGTGAACCCGGGTGCGGTTCGCGGCCGGTGGTCCGGATCAGGGTCATTCCGGTACCCGCGTCCCGTTCACGACTCGTCGGTCCGCTGCTCGTACACCCGGCGGACGCTCGACCCGAGCCGGGAGATGTCCGCTCCGTAGATGTGCAGGGACACGGCCATGCCGTCGCCCCCGTTCCAGACCCGGTGGATGTCGCCGGGTGGGGCGAAGCCGCACACCTCGCCCTGCCGGTTGACGACGTCCTCGGTCGCGACGAGCCGGGCGGCGGTCCCGTCGGAGACGAGGCGGTAGCGCCGCTCGTGCTCCTCGCCCTGGTGCACCCCCGTGACGCACCAGGCGACGTGGTCGTGGATGGCGGTTCGCTGGCCGGGGAGCCAGACCAGAGCCACGATCGAGAAGGACCCGTCACGCTCCGCATGCAGAACGTGCTGCCGGTAGTGGTCCGGGTCACCCTCGCACTGCTGCGGGGTGAGCAGGTCGGCCGCGCCCAGATGCGGGGCGAGCCGCTCCCCCACCAGGTACGCCGTCAGGTCGGGCGGCAGCCCGCGGTCCACCACGTCCCGTACCTCCTCGGCGAGCCGGGCGAGGCGGGCGGTACTGGCGGTGACGACGGAGACGGCGGACGGAGCGGTCATGTTGCCAGCCTGACCGCCGTGACCCATTACGTCCAACAACAGTTTCTTGGACGAACCCAAGCACCGCTTATGTGTCGAGGGTGAGCCCCGGTCGCCACTCAGGCGGCGCCGGCGGCCCGCCGTCCGGCCACCGAGGCCAGCGCCTCCAGCACCTGGGCGGTCGCGGGGATGCGCAGGTGCTCGCGCAGGACGTAGGCCGAGACCTGACGGCGCGAGGCGGGTGACAGCGGGCGGCCGCGGACCTTGTCCCGGCGGAGGAAGGACAGGGTGAGTTTCGGCATCATCGCGACGCCGAGGCCCTGCGCGACGAGCGACTGCACGGCGAGATTGTCGTCGGTGGTGAAGACGATGTCGGGCGTGAACCCGAGTTGGGCGCACTCGTGCAGGAAGTTGGTGCGGCAGCGCAGGCACCCGGCGATCCAGCGCTCCTGGGCGAGGTCGGCGAGTTCGACCGCGCGACGCCTGGCCATCGGGTGCCCGACGGGCAGCAGAACGGTGAGTTCGTCCTCCAACAGCGGGATCTCCACCAGCTCGTCCGGCACCTCCTCACGAAGGCCGGGGTAGGTGAAGGCCAGCGTCAGGTCGCTCTCGCCCTGGACCACCCGGCGGAGCGAGTCCGGCGGCTCGTCCTCGAGCAGCTCCACCCGGATCCCGGGATGCTCGGCCGCGAGCAGACCCATGGCCTCGGGGATCAGCGTCGCGTTGGCGCTGGGGAACGCGCAGACCCGCACCCGACCGGTACGCAGCCGCGCTATCGCCGCCATCTGCTCCCGGGCGACCGACATGCTGTCGAGGATGCTCTCCGTGTGGCGGGCCAGCGTCTCGCCGGCCTCCGTCAGCCGCAACCGCCGTCCCACCCGGGTGAACAGCGGAGTGCCGACCTCGCGCTCCAGCGCCTTCATCTGCTGGGTGATCGCGGGTTGGGTGTATCCCAGGGTCTGCGCCGCCGCCGAGTACGACCGGGTCCGGACCACCTCGTGAAAGGTCCTGATATGACGCGAATCGAACACCATCGGATCATAGGCGCGACGGCCCGCCCGGAGCCCGCCTACCGACCGTGATCCTGGGCTCACCTCACGGTCGGGCGTCCGCCCGCTGCCGGTTGGCGGCCAGCCAGGCGGTGGCGAAGTCGACGAGCGCGCGCTGCCTCATCAGGCGGGCCGGCGCGGCGCCGACCCGGCCGACCGATGCGCCGTCGGCCGCCTCGAAGTCGGCGCCGAGCCGCTCGAAGTCGCCCTCGTCCGTGGCCATCTCGACCCAGGTCGCCCATCGGCTCGTCCCGTCCGGGGAACGCACCGCCGAACCGGTGGGAGCCATCGGCGGCGACGGCTGCCTCCGCTCGGCGAGATGAAGCGACGTGTTCGAGTCATGGCCGCAGCCGAGCAGGAGCACCCTGCCGTCGAGCCGGTTGACCGCGCCGAGCGGCGACTCCTCGCCCAGCCCGTCGTCGAGTCGGTGCCCGCGCACGATCTCGGGGCCCCGGCGACCCAACGCGGCGAACGAGACCTGCGGATGGTCACTGCGCAGCGCACCCGGCCAGGTGCGGACCGTCTCGGCGAGGCGGCCCATCCACCGGCTCGGCGTACGGGCCGGGTCGAAGGCGGGCATCTGCTCACGGATGATCGGCCACCACGCCTCGGGCACCGGTGGGTTCCGCCAGTCGGCCGGGTCGGTGTTGTCGGGAGTGTGGGTGGGCACCACCAGCGTGCCGTCGGGGCCGAGCACGTCCAACAGCGCCAGCACCACCGCCTGCGGGCCGCCGACGACGAACCCGAGGCTCCGGTGCGACGCATGCAGCAGCAGGACATCACCGGGAGCGACCCCGAGGGCGCGGAGGTCGACCGCCAACGACTGCGCCGTGTACGGCACCGACTGGTCCATCGGCGGAGTGTAGGTCAGGCGGTGGCACCGGTCGGGTGTTTCCCGGCGGGCAGCCGATCAGCGGGGGGCTCACGGCATCGACAGGTGTCCTAACCGGACCGGCCGAATCGCGACAGATGCTCGGTGACGTGGGTCACTCCACTGTCTAGCGTGCATCGTGGAGACCGCTTTCCCGGTCGCCACGACGCGTGCCCAGGGAGACCCGAATGAACCTCACGCTCGTCCGAAGATACCGCGGCCTCGCGATGACAACGAGCCTGGCGCTGGTCGTCGCGCTCGCGCTGACGGCCTCGTCCACCCCCCAGCCCGTCCAGGAGTCGTTCGCCACCAACTCACCCACCGGGCCCATGGAACTGCCCGACGAGTGGATGACCGCTCAGCGGATGAGCGACGGCAGCCGGGACCTCTCCGTGGCCAAGTACGAAAAGGCCCGCGGCGAGGCCCACCAGCTCGACCTGCGCACCCGCCTGCTCTACCGCCACCTGGCGCAGAAGAAGTGGAACTTCTTCGGGCCGAGCAACATCGGCGGCCGGGTGGTGGACATTGCGCTCGACCCGAAGGTGCCCGACCAGCTCTTCATTGCCGCCGCCTCCGGCGGCGTCTGGAAGTCCGACGACGCGGGCGCGACGTTCGAGACGGCCTGGCCCGACGGGTGGACGCAGAGCATGGGCGCGGTCGCGATGACCAGCGACGGCGTCCTCTTCGCCGGCACCGGCGAGGCCCAGCCGGGCGGCGGCTCGATCACGTTCGGCGGCGACGGCATCTACCGCTCAAAGGACCGCGGTAAGACCTGGCGGCACGTCGGGCTCAAGGACAGCCACGCCATCGGCCGGTTCGCCATCGACCCGAGCAACCAGAAGCGCATCTTCGCCGCCGCCAGCGGCAACCTTTTCGTACCCGGCGGCCAGCGCGGTGTCTACCTCTCCGACAACGGCGGCGACAGCTGGAAGCAGGTGCTCGCGCCACCGAACGCGACCACCGGCGCCACCGAGGTGGTCATCGACCCCACCAACCCGCAACGGGTGTACGCGGCGATGTGGGACCACCTGCGCGAGCCGCACCAGCGCACCTACGGCGGTCCCGGCTCCAGCCTCTGGCGCTCCGATGACGGCGGCCGGACCTGGGCGCGGATGACCAACGGCCTGCCCACCGACGCCGACCAGGGCCGCTGGGGCATCGCCGTCGCGCCGAACAACCCCCAGCGGCTGTACGCGTACGTTGGCACTGCGCTCGGCCCGTTCCGCGCCTTCTACCGCTCCGACGACGGCGGCGACACCTGGGCGCAGACGCCGGTCACCGCCGCTCAGGCGTCGCAGTCCACGTTCAGCTGGTGGTTCGGCAAGCTCTTCGTCGACCCCGGCGACGCCGATCACGTCTTCCTCACCGGGGTCAACCTGATGCGCTCCACGAACGGGGCGCAGAGCTTCTCCTCGGTCAGCGGGGTGCACGCCGACCAGCACACGATGCGCTGGGATCCGAAGACGCCCGGCCGGGTCTACCTGGGCAACGACGGCGGCTTCTACCGTTCCGATGCCGACGGGGCGAGCGGCTGGGTGAAGGCCACCTACGAGCCGTACACCCAGTTCTACACGGTGGACGTGGCGCAGACCGACCCGGTGCTGAAGGTGGGCGGCGCGCAGGACAACGGCTGCAACCGCGGCTACAACGGCGTAGGTGGCCCGTGGAACGCGATCGGCTGCGGCGACGGCCTGCAGGTGATCATCCACCCGGAGGCCTCGAACATCGTCTTCGGGTGCAGCCAGTACGGCTCGTGCTACCGGTCGGAGAACTCCGGCGGCACCCCCCGGCAGACCATCGGCACCGGTCAGACGACCTCGCAGCGACGCAACTGGCTGACGCCGCTGCAGTTCGACCCGAGCGACCCGAACGTCATGTACTACGCCGGGAACATCGTCAACCGGTCGACGGACAACGGCCGCACCTGGACGCCGATCAGCCCGGATCTCACCGGCGGCGGCCCCAACGACCCGTCCGGCTACCCCTGGGGCACGATCACCACGATCGCCGCCGCGCCCACCGACGGCAACACGCTCTACGTCGGCACCGACGACGGAAAGCTGTGGTGGACCGACGACCTGGGGCAGAACTGGCACCAGGTCGACCCGGCGCAGCTGCCCGGCACCTGGGTGACCCGGGTGGCGGTGAACCCGGCCGACGAGAACATCGCCTACGCCACCTTCTCCGGGTTCCGGTCCGGCAGCGACCGGCCGCACGTGATGATGACCCGCGACGGCGGCCGTACCTGGAAGGACATCGGCCGAGGACTGCCCGACGCGCCGGTCAACTTCGTGGTGCCGACCGCCGACGGCCTGCTGCTGGTCGGCACCGACGTCGGGGTGTTCATGTCGGCCTGGAACGGCGGCGAGTGGGCGGCGCTGGGCACCAACCTGCCGCAGGCGGCCGTGATGTACCTGCGCTACCACGAGCCGACCCGGCAGCTCACCGCGGCGACGTTCGGCCGGGGCGTCCACGACCTCACCGTGCCCCGCTGCCCGGCGGCGTCGACCAAGCTGCCGCCCAAGCCGACCGGGGTCGGCGTGGTCGGCGTACTCGCCTCCTGCCGGCTGGGGTGACCGACCGGTAGTCCGCGCGGAGCGAGGGCCACCTCCCGGAGACGGGAGGTGGCCCTTCCCGCTGAAGGTCACCCGGTGGGTCGTCACCCTCCGCCCGGCCGTCGGGCGGCCGGGCGGGCGGCGCAGCGGGGAGCGCCGAGGCCGATCTCCGAGCCTATGATCCCCGGATGGCTACCTTCGACGGCGCGGACGGCACCCGGCTCGCATATCACCGGACCGGTGAGGGGGATCCGCTGATCTGCCTGCCCGGCGGGCCGATGCAGGCTTCGGTGTACCTCGGCGACCTGGGCGGGTTGTCCGCGCATCGCTCGCTGGTGCTGCTGGATCTGCGCGGCACCGGGGAGTCCGCCGTCCCGGCGGACCCGGCGAGTTACCGGTGCGACCGGCAGGTCGAGGATGTCGAGGCGCTGCGGCTGCACCTCGGGCTGGACCGGATCGACCTGGCCGCGCACTCGGCCGGCGCGACGCTCGCCCTGCTGTACGCCGCCCGGCACCCCGACCGCGTCGGTCGTCTCGCGCTGATCACGCCCAGCCCGCGGCCGGTCGACGTGGAGGTCGGCGACCTCGATCGCCGCGAGCTGGCCGAGCTGCGGCAGGGAGAGCCCTGGTTCCCGGCGGCCTTCGCCGCGTTCGAACGGATCTGGTCGGGCCAGCCCACCGCCGCCGACTGGGCGGCCATCACCCCGTTCACCCACGGTCGGTGGGATGCCGCCCGCCAGGCCCGGGTCGCCGGGGAGGGCGAGCAGCGCAACGACGACGCGGCCGCCGTCTACTACGAGGCCGGCGCCGTCGACCCGCCGGCCGTCAGGTCCGCCCTCGGCCACCTCCGGGCGCCGGTCCTGCTGATCGCCGGAGAGTACGACGTCGCGCTCCCGCCGAAGCGCGCCGCCGAGTACGCCGGCCTGTTCCGGCGGGCCGAGTTGGCGGTGCAGCCGGGCGCCGGGCACTATCCGTGGCTCGATGATCCGCACTGGTTCGTGGAGACCATGGCCGGGTTTCTGCGCTGACCGGTGACGGCCGCGGTGCCGAACGCACCGCGGCCGTCCCTGCCTGCGGTGATCGGTCAGCCGGTCGGCAGGACCGCCTGGCCCTTGCGGTAGTTCTTGCCGTTGCCGTCCGGCTTGTAGTTGTTCTCCACGTTGCCGGCCGAGTCGACCGAGAACCAGTTGATCCGGGTGCCGGCAGGGACGGTGAGGGTCTCCCCGCCCTCCCGGATGCCCGCCGAGCCGTAGAGCGTCGACGAGTACGTCGGTGCGGCGCCGTCGAGGGTGTAGAAGACCGAAGCGGGCTCGGAGACGCCGAAGGTCACGTTCACCATGCCCGGGGTCGAACTGGGGGCGACCGTGAGGGTGCTCCCTGGGCGGGTCCGGTCCTTGGCGAAGTCCCGGGCCACCCGCATCAGCTCGACCAGGCCGTTGGCGAACTCCATCGCCTCGGAGTGCGCCTCCTCCCAGTCCGGTTGGAAGGACGTGCCGACCTCGAAGTTCCAGGCGTAGATGCCGTACTTGTACCAGAGCATGTCGCCGGAGTTGCCCGCCGCCGAGTAGAGCACGTCGGAGATCGGGCCGGTGCGCGCCGGGGTGACCGCCATGTTCCGGTGCTGCTTGATGGCGGTCAGGATGCGCGAGGACGCACCCCAGAAGGCCGACTCCTCGGCCAGCGTCGGCCGCGGCGCCGAGATGCGGTCCGGCAGGGCGTACGCGCCCGGCGACCACATGAAGTAGTTCCCGGAGGAGTGCAGGTTCATCGAGAACTTGATGTTGGGTCGGGCGGCCAGCCAGTCGAGGTTGCGGTTCTCCGGCTCGGAGAGCTCACTCGGCCCGGCGTAGGTGCCGCTGGTGCAGCTGGTCGACGCGCCCGAGTATCCGTCGAAGAGGCTGTACTCGGTGTAGTTGCGGTTGTTGTCGACGCCCCACGAGTCCCGGCCGAGGAAGTCCGCGGCTCCGGTCGACGGGCAGTGGTTGGTCATGTTCTTGCGCTGCGAGTTGAAGTCGTAGAAAGAGTAGTGACCACCGTCCGGGTTGACCGACGGGGCGATCCAGATGTCCAGGTTGTTCAGCAGCTGCTTGGTCTGCCCGTCGTGCGCGTAGTTGCGCAGCAACCGCTCAGCGGTCTCGACGGTGACCAGCGGCGGCACCCACTCCCGGGCGTGCTCCTGCGCGTAGGCGAGCACCCCCGGCTTCGAGCCGTCCCGGACCTTGCCGATCCGGATCGCGTACACCGGGTGCGGGTCGCGGGAGACGGACGCCGGCGCGCTCAGGTCGTCGGTGAGCGCGGTCCGCGCCGCCGGCGCGACCACGCCGTTGCCCGGGCTGCCGCGATAGGTGTACGCCTTGACCAGCGACCCGGCGGCGGCGTTGAGCGCCGCGACGACCTCGGCCGCGGTGCTGGTCACCGCGCCCGCGCCGTCGGTGCCGAGGGACACCCGGATGGCCTTGCCGCTCACGGTCACCGCCAGCGCCGCGTTGCCGGTGCCCGGGTTCGCCAGCTCCACCGAGATGTCGTTGCCACCCTGGTGCCCCCAGGCCAGGGAGTCCACCGCGACCCGGCTGGCGTTGGCGCTGCCGAGGACGGCCTGGGCGTGCCGCCGGTAGCCGTTGGTCTTGTACGGCAGCTCGACGATCTCGGCCAGGTTGGGGAACTCGGCGGCGAGCTGGTGGATCCGCGCGTACAGCTCGGTCGGGGTGAGGTAGCTGGTGACGAAGTCCTTCTGGTAGCCCGGCCCCTCCGGGCTGGTCTCCGGGGTGGGCAGCCACTCCTGCACCTTGACCTCGGCGACGTCACCGGTGGGGCTGGTGATCCGGATCCGGTCCGGCTGGCTGGTCACCGCCGAGGCGCCGCGGTGGTAGAGGTAGACGCCGGCGTCGACGAAGCGGGAGATGGTCTGCGTTCCGCCGGAGCCGATCGCGGTGCCCGGCCCGCTGTCCCGCTCGACGGTGAGCGTGTTGCTGGCCGTCTGGCCCTGCGCCCACTTCGCCTCGACGGAGAGGACCTGGCTGGTCCCGGAGGTGTAGTAGTCCGCGCGGATGATCTTGATGTCGGAGACGTCCGGCGCGGTCGGGTCGGCCGCGGCGGCGGCGAACTCCCGGTTCTCGGCGAGGTGCGCGGTGATGGTCGACTCGCGCTCCTCGACCCGGGCCCGGGCGTCCTCGGGGCGGTGCAGGATCTCGCCGAGGGTGAAGCCGGCGGCGGTCAGTCGGGCGGCTTCGCTCGGCGTGATCACGGCGTGCGCGACCACGCCGTTCTCCGAGCGCTCGACGTGGTGGTCGAGGTCGACGCCGGTGGCGACCAGCGCGTCCAGCTCCGCGGAGCCGGCGAGCAGCACCTCCACGACGTTCGCCGGCTCACCGGCGACCGGACCGGAATCGGCCGGCACGGCGGCGTCCGGTCCGGTCGCCGAGGCCGGGCTGACCAGCAGCACGATGGCCATGGTGGCGGCCAGCGCCGCCGGGACCGGAAGGCGGCGTCGCCACCGCACGGGTAGGGATTTCGGCATGTGATGTCTGCCCTTCTGGCTACTCGGCCTGATGGCCGCAGGAGATGGCCGAGGGGCACGCCCGGGGTACGCGGCTCCATCCGTTGGGTCGCGCGCGGTCGTTGCGGCAACCGGGCGCGCGACACGCTGAGAAAGGGAAGGTGATGTCGTCCGGCTCCGTCGCCTCGACCTGACCCGCATCGCCGAATTGCGGGGCGTCGAACGGTGGTGACGGAGGTGCTCCGGTGACGGTCGGTGTACTGAGGCAATCCTCAGGTGTCACAACGTGAACTGTCAATCCTCTGCGAGGCCGTTGACCATCGCCCGCGTCCGGCCACCCGAACCGGGGCCTCGACCGAGTTCGATCAATGGCTCGCAGCTGGAAGTTTCACCCGGAGTGCCCGGAGACTGTCCTTTCCGACAGATCCGGCGCGTTGTCCCCACAGCGGATAGCGGCCCGCCCGACCCGACCGTTAGGCTCACCATCGAGTGAGGTCGTTCACCGCCGATCATTCACCTTCGCTCTGTGCCGACGTGACGGATACTCGCTGGTGGCAACATCGGAAGGCAGGCTGGGGTGGCCCGAGAAGGGGAACCGGGGACCGGATTCGCCTATCGCGCGGACAGCTCGCGGGTGGCGTTCGAGGTCTCTGGCGCGCCGGACGGCTACCCGGTCTTCCTCATGCACGGCACGCCGGGCAGCCGGCGGGGGCCGAAGCCACGCGGCATCGTCCTGCACCGGCTGGGGGTCCGGCTGATCACCTACGACCGTCCCGGGTACGGCGACTCCGACCGGTCCGAGGGCCGGACGGTGGCCGACGCCGCGAGAGACGTCGAGGTGATCGCCGACCAGCTGGCACTGACCCGGTTCGCGGTCGCCGGGCGCTCCGGTGGCGGCCCGCACGCGCTGGCCTGCGCGGCCGACGCCCGGCTGCGGCACCGGGTCTCCCGGGTCGCGGCGCTGGTCGGGTTCGCCCCGTCCAACGCGGGCGAGCTGGACTGGTACTCGGGCATGAACGCCGACAACGTCAACGGGTTCGGTGGCAACGGCGGCGACACCGCCGGTCTGGTGGAGGAGATCCGCCGCCGAGCCGAGCGGGCCAGTGAAGACCCCCGGCGGCTGCTCGAGGACGTCATGGCGGAGATGACCGCGGCGGACCGCCGCGTGATCAACGACGCGGCGCTACGGCGGTTGATCACCGACACCTACGAGGAAGCGCTCCGGGCCGGGCCCTACGGGTGGATCGACGACGTGCTGGCGTTGCGCCGCGACTGGAAGTTCGATCCGCACATGATCGACACCACGGCGACCCGCGTCCGGCTCTGGCACGGCGCCGAGGACACCTTCGCACCGGTCAGCCACACGCGGTGGCTCGCCACCCGGATTCCCGGGGCCGAGATCGAGGTGCAGCCCGGCGCGGCACACTTCGACGCGATGAAGGAGCTACCGCGCATCCTGCGCTGGCTCACCGTCGACGACGCGACGGCGAGCCGAGACGTCCTCATCGGCGCCCGCCCCGGTCAGTAGGGGTGCGGGTCGAGCACCCGTCGCACGTAACGTCCCTCCCGCAGGTTGACCACACTCGGGTGGTGCTGACCGATCCGGTTCGCGAGTCGGTCCGCCAGCCGCATCCGCTCGATGCTGCCGGTGGCGCCTGACGCCGCCTGCTCGGCGATCACCAGGTTGCCCAGCCCACGCAGGGCGTCGGGGTGGTCCTCACCGAGCACCTCCCGCAGCCGGCCGACGACGACCCGCAACTGGTCACGCCCGGTCTCCAGCTCCCCGGAGAGGATCGCGAAGACCGCCACGTTGTTGGCCGCCGCCATGGTCAGCGGATGGACGTCGCCCAGCGCCGCGTCCAACGCCGTCGCGGTGACCGCGGCCAACTCGCGAGCCGGTCCCACCTCGCCGTGGTCCCACATCGCCACGCTGAGATTGTTGCGACACACCAGCACGTACGGATGCCCGTCGCCGAACACCGCGACGAACTGCTCCTCGATCTCGATGAGCTCCCGGCGGGCGTGCTCCCGCTCCCCCTGGAGCATGAGGTTCGCCGCCCGGCTCAGCCGGCTGAACAGGGTGTCCGGGTTCGTCGGGCCGAACCCGGCGAGCAGGTCCTCGTAGGCGTCGTCCAACAGCCGGGCGCCCTCGGCGATCTCGCCGGTGCCGCGCAGCGACGCCGCGAGGTTGGTCTGCGCCGTCAGCACGTTGCGGGACCGGTCACCGAAGAGATCGCGGTAGCCCGCGACAACCGTCTGCAGCACCGTCACCGACGCCTCGTAGTCCCCGGCCTCCCGCAGGTCCCGGCCCAGGTTGTTGGCCGTGAGCAGGGTACGCAGGTGGCCCGGGCCGAGCACCACCCGCAGCCGGCGGTAGGTGCTCTCGTCGGTGTCGAGGGCCCGCTGGATGTCGCCCGTCAACCGGTAGGACGCGGCCAGGTTGTTCGCGGCGGTCAGCGTACGGCGGTGGTCCTCGCCGAAGACGTCGACCGAGGCGGAGTAGGTGCGCAGGTCCCGCTCCAGGGCTTCCTGGTAGCGGCCGATGGCCCGCAGGTCGCCGCCGTAGCCGCCGGCCGTCATCAGGGTGTACGGGTGAGTCGACCCGATCAGCTTCTCCTGGGCGCTCAACGTTTCCTCGTTGAGCCGGCGGGCCTGCTCGAACTCGCCGAGGCTGCGCAGCAGGTTGGCCCGGTTGAACCGCAGGTGCAGCAGCTGCACCTGCAACGCCCGGTGCGCCGGCGTGTCCGGAGCCAACTGGGCCAGCAGCCGCGACCACGCCACGTCGGCCTGCTCGGCGTACCGGGCGCCCTGGGCGTAACCACCGTTGAGGTAGATGTAGCGGACCCGGTCGACGATCAGCTGGCGGACGTCGTCGTCGGACGAGGAGAGGGCGTCCGCCCCGTCGAGGTGCGGCCAGAGCAGGCGTAGCCGCTGCTCGACGGACGCGTCCTCGACCTCGCCGGACGGCCGGGCTCCGGCGAGGATCCGGTGCACGTCGTGCTTCACACCGGCCAGCTCCTCGTCGGACATCCGGGCCCGCAGCGCCGCCTGCAGCAGGCGGTGCACCAGCACCTGCTGCGCGTGCAGGTCGAGCTTCACCAGCGCCAGCCGGTTGATGCGCTGCACCAGCGCCGCGGCGATGTCGCGCTCGGAGACCCGGTCGGCCACCCGCGCCGCGACCATCGGGTCGTGGTCGGCGATGACCTTCGCGACCTCGTCGCTGTAGAGCAGCTCCAATGAGATCTCCGGAGCGAGCACCGACGCCAGTTGCAGCAGCCGGTAGGCGCCCGCCGAGCCCTCCCGCAGCCGTTGCAGGGAGATGTCCCAGACGTCCTCGGTCGGCCCGCCGCGCTCCAGACTCGCCAGATAGTCGGGGATCGGGGTGCCGGTGTCCGCCAACCACGCGCCCGCCATCGCGACGAAGATTGGCACGTTCTCGACCGCCTCGGCGACCTGCTCGGCCTCGGCGACGGTGATCGACCGTTCGCCGATCCGGGACCGCAGGTGCGCCACGCTCTCCGCCTGCTGGAACGCCTCCACGTCCACCCCCCGGGCCAGGTCCCCCCAATCCGGGTTCCGGGTGGTGACCAGCACGTGCCCCGAACCCTGCGGGAGGTAGTCGCGTACGTGCTCGTACTGGTCGACGTTGTCGAAGACCAGCAGCCACTGCTCGGGTACCCCGCCGTCGGCGCGTCGCTCCGGCCGGCTCAGCCGCTGCCGCACTGCCCGGGTCATCTCCGGGATGGTCTGCTGCCGGGGCAGCCCCAGCTCCTCGCCGAGGTCGGCCACCCGCACGTCGACGAACTGCGGCGGGTCGGCCTGCACCCACCAGATGATGTCGTACGCGCCCCGGAACCGGTGGGCGTACTCGATGGCCAGCTGGGTCTTGCCGATGCCGGGACCTCCGCGCAGCGCTACCGGGGTGCCCTCGTTCCCGCCGGCGCGCAGCTCCTCACGAAGCGTGCGCAGCAACTGCTCCCGCCCGGTGAAACGGGTGTTGCGGCTCGGCGGGTTGAACACCAGCGGCCGGGCCCCGGGGTAGCGGGCGGTCCGCACCACCGACGCGGCGCCGCCCCGCGCGGGCGCGGTCACCCCGAGCAGCTGCACCAACCGCTCGACCGCCTCCTCGGCGGCGACCTCGTGCAGCGAGACCCAGGCCCCGATCGGCAGGTCCGGCGAGGGCGTCGTACCGTCCACGTAGACGGTCAGCGGGCCGGCCGAGCCGGCGGAGCGGGACTCGGTCGGCTCCGCGTGGACGGCCAAATAGGAGCGGGAGACCAGGGTGAGGTCCCGGGTGACCGTCCCCGCCCGCGCCGGCTCCGTCTCGTCCGCCGCCGTGGTCACCACCCGCAGGTCGACCGCGGTGAGCGCCGCCTGCACCCACTCCGCCCAGGCCTGGTCCTCCGGGACGTGGCGCACCACGATCAGCTCGTCGGCGATCGCTGGCTTGCGCTCGAAGCGGGCGACGACCCGCCGGCGCAGCGCTTCGTCAACCCGGGGCAGCACCGAGATCCGTCCGCCGGTGATGTGACTGGTCAACGTCTCGTACGCGGAGAGCAGGGTGGTCCGGCCACCCGGCACGTCCGCGAAGGTCGCCAGGGTCTCCTCGTAGGCGTAATAGGCCCGGTACGGCACCTCGACGGTGAGCCAGTACTCCCGCCGTTCGGCCTCGGTCATGCCACCCGGCAGCCCGGCGAACCGCTGCATCGCCACCGCCCGACCGGCGTCGGCCTTACCCTTCTCCCCCTCGTCCACCCGCATCGGCACCGGCAGCACCCGGCGGGCCCGCCGCCCCTCGTAGCCGCGGACCCGGCTGGCCACCGTCGCGGCGCCGTCGATGCCCTGGTCGCTCAGGGTGAAGCAGTCCACCAGCACGTCCGGCAGGTGGATGGTGCAGATCTCGGCGACGTCGCTGATGCCCGTGCGGCTGTCGATCAGGGTGTAGTCGTAGTGCCGCTTCATGTCCTCGCGCAGCGCATCGAAGAAGAGCCCGCCGCCGAGCCGGTTGTAGAAGTTGTCCCAGTTCAGGCCGGTGACGTTGGTGGCGTAGTCCGGGTTGTGCTTGCCCGCCAGCAGCAGGTCGAGGCTGCCGCCGCCGGGGAACTCCCAGCTCACCGAGAAGGCGTACTTCTGCACCTTGGCCAGGTGGCGGTGCCAGTCGCTGGGCCGGGTCTCCACCTCCTGCGGACCGCCGGCGTCCTGGGCCTGGCGGCGTCGCTTGAGGTTCGCCCACTCGTACTCCAGGATCAGGTCCATCACGCCGCCGGTGGAGGCGACCTGGTCGGCGTCGAGGAACGGCGCGAAGAACTTGTGCAGACCGGGTGACTCGAGGTCCCAGTCGGCGACCAGCACCCGCTGGCCGTTCGCCGCCAGGATCCACGCCGTGTTGGCCAGGGCCATGGTCCGCCCGGTGCCACCCTTGTACGAGTAGAAGGTGACGACCTGACCGTCTCGCTGCTCTGTCATCGGTCCTCTTCTCGTCGTCGCCGGACGTCGGTCGGGTCGGTCGGCCGCAGGCTCGGTCGGGGCACACTCGGGCCGTCCTGAGCGTAGAGCGGGCCGTGGCGCAGGAACTGTTTGCGGGCCTCGATCACCAGCAGCGGCGCGCTGTGTTCGAACTCGTCCACCCCGTGAACCGGTCGGGCCTCCGGGAACCGGGCGACGCGCAGGGCCGCGACGATCTCCTCCGCCGCGTCGCCCGGCCCGGCCACCACCAGCGGCACCACCCACTGCGGCAGCCCGGCGACGGCGGCGCGCACCGCGGACAGCCCCAGGCCGGCGTCGATCAGCAGGACGGTCGGGCTGTCCGGGGCCCGCTCACGCACCCCGGTGAACTCCACCACCTGGGTGGGCAGCCCGAGTCGCTGGGCGGTGGCGGCGACGTAGTCGGCGATGGCCAACGCGTGCTGCGCCCCGAACGGTCGCCACTGCCGCCCGTCCTCGGCCGCGAGCGCGGCGACGACCAACGCGGCTTCGCCGGGCTCCTCCGCGGGCACGCTGGTCAGCGGCGCGGCCCGGGACCGGCGCAGCGGCGCGGTCTCGGTCACCGTGATGATCCGCTCGGCCAACGTGTCGAGGACCTCGTCGTACTGTCGCCGATACGCGCTGAGCTTGCACAGCGCCCGCAGCCCGTTCTCGGCGTACTCAGGCGCGCCGCCGACCAGCTCCAGCGCCTCGGCCATCTCCGGTCGGTCGTCCCACGGTGGGAAGGGGATCCACAACACCGGCAGGACGTGCCCGTCCGTCTCGGCCGGACGCAGCCGATCCAGGCGGGACCGGAAGGAGGCCCGCTCGCCGACCGCCCAGGCGTTGCTGAAGTAGTTCGGCGAGTAGAGCGGCACGAAGACGTGCGCGAGGCTGAGCGCGTCGGTGAGCGCCTGCCTGAGGTCGGCGCCGGGCGCGACGAGCCCGTCGAAGAAGCCGATGTCGAGATCGCCGGTGCGGCGTGCGCCGCGCTGCACGGCGGCGTCGAGGTCGTGGAAGAAGCGGGTGACCCAGTAGTCGGTGTCCGGGCGGGCCGCGGCGGAGAGCGGCACGGAGTGGGCGTAGCTGAGGAAGAAGTACGTCTCCCGTCCGGCGACGGTCGGGGCGGTGTCAGTCCAGCTCATCCCCGGCCTCCTCGAACTCGTCGCCGAGTTCCTCGATGTCCGACACGTACGGCTGCACCCAGTGCGTGTCCACCGCGCGGACGACCCGCTGCGCCAACCGCCACACCACCGCGTCGTAGGCGTCCTTGCCGTTGCGGCCGAGGCTGAGCAGGCCGTAGATGCCTTCCTGCTGATATTGCGGCGCGATTTCCGGAGGAAGGCCGGTCGGGGAGAACATCTGCCGATGCCCGATCGCCGCCGGCAGCCGGCGTCGGCGGCCCATCACCGACCAGTTGACCGGGATGATCGACCGCTCGCCGGGGGTCGGCCGAGCGTCCGGACGTCGAATCTCGCGGCGGTGCACGAACGCGTTCCACTCCCGGGCGCACCAGGCGCTGCTCAGGTACTGCGGTGAGATCAAAGGGATGAAGACCTGGCAGTGGCCGGCGGCGAAGGCGAGATCGTCGGTCCACAGCTGACCGCCGTCGAGGAGCCGGTCCAGGAAGCCGGCCGTGCTGCCGGCCGGCAACCCCAGCAACTCGGCGACGTGGTCGGACAGGTCGACGTAGAGCTGGAAGACCTTCTGGTTCGCGTCCCGTGGGGGCTCACCGGGGCGCTGTTTCGCCCGGGCGTAACTGAGGAAGAACACGGGTGCCCGTGGGTCGACCCGGTACTCTTCCTCGGTCACCCGCCGCTCCCGTCCCCTGAGGACACAGTCACCTCACTACATTATCGGCCGCGGCAATGCCCGGGCCGCCCCTCACTGTCCGGCCCGGTGCCGGCGCATCCAGCGGCCGGCGAAGTCGACGGCGGTTCGCATCCGGACGACCCGGCAGGTGCCGCCGCCCAGCGCACCGCGCCGGACCACCGGCCGGCGCTCCAGCGCCGCGCCGATCCGTGGGAAGTCGGAGTCGTCGAGGTCGAGGGCGAGGAAGTCGCGCCGGGCCCGACGGCCCGAGCTGTCCAGGACGTAGCAGCGGTACGGCCGCCGGGCAGCCGGGTGGGGTAAGCGGTATTCGGCGAGGTGGAACGCCGTACAGGCGGCGTAGTCGACACCGAGCAGCAGGATGAGGGCGTCGGCGGCGTAGAGCGCGCCGAGTGGGGACCGCTCGCCCAGGTGGCAGTCCAGGTCGTGCACGGCGGTCAGCCGAGCCGCCGCCGGACCCAGCGCGGCGAACGAGGTCTGCGGGTGCCCGCTGCGTACCGCTCCCGGCTGCCGTCGCACGTGCTCGGCCAGCACCCCCATGCCTTCGGCGGGGCTGCGCTCCGGGTGGAACGGCGGGATGCCGGCCTCCACCCGCGCCGCCTGCCGCGTGCTCAGGCCCGCGGTCGCCGCGCGAAAGGCCGGTGAGGTGATCGAGTTGAAGGCGGTCTGGGTCGGTACCACGATCGTCCCGGCCTCACCCAGCACGTCGCGCATCGCGGCCAGCAGGGTCGCCGGGCCGCCGGCGACGGGTCCGATCCGCGACAATGAGCAGTGCACCAGAACGGTGTCGCCGGCTCCGAGCCCCACCGCCCGCAACCCGGCGGCCAGATCGACGCGGCCGGTCGGCCGGGCGGTCACGCCCAGTGGTCCACCGTCGCGCGCATGCGCCGGGCGAACCGCTCCCCCGCCGTCGTCAGCGCCCCGAGGCCGAGCAGCGCGTCGAGCGCTCCGTCGGTCCAGTCCCGGTAGCGACGGAAGTGGGCACCGGCCGCCGCGCCTGGGCGGCGCCGCCATACGTCGGCCACCGCCAGGTGGGCGTACGTGCCGTGCAGCACTCCGTCGACGGGGCGGGGGTCGTCCCGCCACGGCACGACGAGCCGGCGGGTGTCGCGCCGGTCGACCAGTTCGCAGACGTCGAGCACGCCGTTGAGCTTGAGGTGCTGCACCTCGTGCACGAGCAGCACCGCGAGGGCGGCGTCGTCGGGCGCGGGCGTGACGGCGACGGCGCCGAAGGCCGTCGCCGCCGCGGCGCTGCGCTGCCGACCGCCCCGGTCGGGGCGCAGCGGCACCACGGCGCGTAGCACCGCCCGCATGCCGGGGGCGTAGCCGGGGGCCTCGGCGTCGATCCGCTGGAGCGCGCGGTCCACCTGGTGTACCCACCCGGCGGCGTCCGCCGCGGTCAGTCGGGGCGTCACCGCCAGGTCCTGGTAGCAGTCCCGGTACGGGTCGGCGTCCTCGATCAGCAGCGACGAATCCTCGAGCGACATCCGTCGGGCCGGCCGCCAGCCCGACGGGTGCTCGGACGTGTCGAGCCGCACCGTGACCACGTCGTCGCCGGCGCGGACGCGGAACCCGTTCGCGTCGACGGACACCCTGGCGGCGTCCGCGCCCGGGAGGGTGAGCGTGCCGAGAGTGGGCAGGCTGAGCACCCCGTCGCGCACCGGCACGACGAGCTCGGCGGGGGCGCCGGCCCGGACCGCCGCGACCGCGGCGACCGCGGCGATGTGTCCGAGGTGGACCGGGGTCGGGCGGTCCTGGCACCGATGGGCCCAACGGCGGACGAACGGGTGGCCGAGCACGTCCCGCACCGCCTCCGGCGCGGCGACGTCGAGCCCGACCAGCACGGCCCAGCCGGCGGCGGCGACCGGCAGTTCGGCCATGGCCGGGCTGAGCGCGACCAGCAGCGCCCGGGTCTTCGCCAGGTGGATCGCGGCGAGCTGGTCGACCGAGTCGTCGTCGCCCCCGCCGGTGCCGAGGTCGTCGAGGATCATCGGGTCCAGCGCGTCCGCGCCGGCGTCGCCGCCCGCCGGCCCGTCGGGGGCGGGTCGGGGCGCCGGGACGGCCGGGGCGCCGATGGACCGGATCAGGTGTGCAAGGTCGCGGCAGTAGACCGACGGGTTGTCGAAGCCGCTGCCGGTGCGGTAGCGATGGGCGAAGAGGCCACCGCCGCACTGCCGGACCGCCGGGCAGGACTGACAGGTGGCGCTGAGGCCAGCCAGCCCGGCCTGCCGGACGGCAATCATCGGGTGGGCGGCCACCTCGTCGATCCGGTCGGCGAAGATGTCGAGCCCGGTGGCCGGCGCGCCGTCGAAGGCGGACTTCAGCGAGTCGACCTGCTCGTAGCTGCCGTCCGTCTCGATCACGGCGAGGTCAGCGGCGTCCAGCCCCACCGCCTCTGTCCGGCTGGTGCCGCCGGCGGCGGTGGAGTGCAGCGAATCCAGCATCCGGATCGGCACGGGACGGCCGTCAGCGGTCCAGCGGCGGTGCACGGCGAGCAGCCAGTCGCCGTACGGGGTCGCGACGCCGTCCGGGCGCGGCGGCGGCCGGTCCCAGTTGGCGTGCGGCAACAGGAAGTCGACGTGCGGCGGGTCCTCGGCCAGCAGCGCCTGGTAGACCTCGATCGGGTCGTTGGCCAGGTCGACCGTGCAGAGGATGCCGGCGTACGCCGGCCGGTACTCGGGGCGGCGCAGCAGCGCGAGCGCCCGCAGCACCGAGGCGTGACTGCTCGCACCGTTGGCGTAGCGCCGGTGCCGGTCGTTGGCGGAGCGATCCCCGTCGAGGGAGATGCCGACCTTGACGCCGTAGCCGACCAGCACCTCGGCGATCTCCTCGGTGAGCAGCACACCGTTGGACTGCATGCGCAGATCGAGGTGGGTCACCGGGTCGAGCTGCCGGCGCAGCTCGGCCGCGATGGCGGCGAGCCCGGCGGCTCCGGCGAGCAGTGGCTCGCCCCCGTGCAGTACCACCCGCACCGCGGCGAGCCGGTGCGTGCTCGCGTGCTCGGCGATGCGCCGGGCAGCGGCAGCCACCGTCGCCGGCGCCATCGTGCGCGGCTGTCGACGCCAGCTCTGATCGGGGTGTTCGTAGACGTAGCAGTGGTCGCAGGAGAGGTCGCACCGGCTGACGATCTTGATTACATATTGACTCAGGGCGCCAGCCGGTGCGCTTGTCCCAGAGGCTGCCGTCTCACCCGGATCAGATCGAAGCACCGAAGGCCGCGACATCGACGCGTGCCGGCCGATCGACTGTGCGGGTGTCGGACAGCGCCACGAGTCGGGCGCGGACAAGTGAGATCTCGCCGAGCGGAGTTTGCCGGAGATCATCCAGCGGAGCGGTGGTCTTCGTCGACCGGCCTGCGTTGCGATCCACGTGAGCCCCCCATCGGACTTGGTGGGTCAGAGGGAGTCGGCCTCGCTGACGACCCACACAACTGTCGATGACTCTATCGCACTGCCGGTAACGTCAGTGCTGCTGTGAGCCATCTTCTTCAAGGGTTCTGGCCATCCAGGCCTCATTGGACAGTGAGATGATCCGCTCCACCTCCGCCACGAACGCCGCGTCGTCGGTCCACCCGTGCCCGTCGCGGCGGATCCGGGCCAGCCGGGACAACTGGTCGGCGGTGCGCGCGTACTCGATCTGCTGGTGCTCGAACTGCTGGGCCGCGCCGTAGCCGACCAGCGCCGTCGTCACCGTGGCGACGACGCCGACCCAGGCCGCCAGCCCGAGGCCGTCGCCGAGCACTCCGACCACGGCGGAGAGCACCGCCCCGGCGGCGGTCAGCGCGGTGGTCGCCGTACGGATGCGGTTGGCCCGCCGGGCCATCCGCCGCGCACCGGGCAGGTAGTAGCCCTCCACCTGCCCCACGAGCCGATGGGTCAGGTAGGAGGGCACGTCGGAGACCGCGGGCAACGGCCGCTCGGCGGGCTCGACGTCGACGACCAGCCCGGCGAGGTCACCGGCGTCGTCCAGGAGCGCGTCGAGCCGGCGCAGCAGCACGGCGTCACGATCCGGCCCGGCGAACGGCGCCACCCGGGCCAGGTGACGGTAGAGCTCGGCCTTGAGCGATTCGGAGACCGACCGCAGCCGGGCCCAGGCGTGCACCGCCTCCCGTGCCGTCGAACGGGCCACCACCGGGACCAGCGCCAGGGCGGCGCCGGCGAGCACCGCGAGAGCCCGGCTGGCGGGCTGGTACACGCCGTCGAGCTGGCTGGCGGCGGTGCCGGCGACTGCGGCGGCGACGGTCAACCCGGCGAGCGCCCGGCGCCCCCGCACGATCCGGCGCTTCGCCACCGTCGCCGCGCGCGACCAGACGCTCTGCTGCTGCCAGACCGCGAGGGCGGCGGCCACCCGATCGACGTTCGTCACGCCCGCATGGTAGGTCACCGGTTCCCGCGACGGCTGTCACCGCGACGGGTCGGCCACCCCGATCGTCGGATCGCTCAGGCCGGGCGCAGGCGCGGGTGTCGGTCCTTGCGCCCTGCCTCGTACCCGGCCCGGGCGGTCCGCGCCTCGGCGGTGCTGGAGACCTCGGCGACCGGCACGTCCCACCAGGCCCCGCCGTCCGGACCGGTCTCGAACCGGTCGGTCCGCACGTGGACCACGGTGGTCCGCTGCGCCCGCTTCGCGGTGGCGAGCGCCGCGCGGAGCTGGTTCATGGTCGACACCCGGATCAGCTCCGCGCCGAGGCTCGCCGCGTTGGCCCCGAGGTCGACCGGCAGCGGTGCGCCGCCCCGGTCGAGGTAGGCGGTGCCGAGCCGGCGCGCCCCGACGCTCTCCGAGAGCCGGCCGATCGAGGCGAAGCCCTGGTTGTCGACGAGCACCACCACGAGCTTCACCCCGTCCGCCACCGCGGTGGCCAGCTCGCTCGGCAGCATCAGGTAGGAGCCGTCACCGACCAGCACGAACACCTCGCGCTCCGGGGCGGCCAGCTTGACCCCGATCCCCCCGGCGATCTCGTAGCCCATGCACGAGTAGCCATACTCGACGTGGTAGCTCTTCGGGTCGGCGCTGCGCCACAGCCGGTGCAGGTCACCGGGCATCGACCCGGCCGCGCAGACCACCACGTCCCGCGGGCCGGCGGCGTCGTTGACCGCGCCGATGACCGCGGTCTGGGTCGGCCGCGCGTCCGGCTCCGCGTGCCGGGCCCGCTCGACCACGCGGGCCCACCGGCCCTTCAGTTCGGTGACCGACGCACGGTACGCCGGCTCGCTCCCCCACCCGGCGCAGGCGGCGTCGAGCGCGGACAGGCACTCCCGGGCATCCCCGACGAGCTGCGCCCCGGAGAGCTTCGCCGCGTCGAAGCCGGTGATGTTGAGGTTGACGAACCGGGCCTCGGCGCCGAAGAGCGTGCCGGAGGCGGTGGTGAAGTCGCTGTACCGGGTGCCCACCCCGATCACCAGATCCGCGCCGGCGGCGATCTCGTTCGCCGCGGTGGTGCCGCTGACCCCGACCGCGCCGAGCGCCAGCGGATGATCGTGCGGCAGGGCGCCCTTGCCGGCCTGGGTCTCCGCCACCGGCACCCCGTACGCCTCGGCGAAGCTGCGCAGCGCCTCGCCCGCACCGCTGTAGATCACCCCGCCTCCGGCGACGAGCAGCGGTCGCCGGGCCGCCGTGACGACCGCCGCCGCCCGGTCCACGGCGGCCGCGTCCGGACGTGGACGCGGCACGTGCCAGACCCGGTCGGCGAACAGCTCCGCCGGCCAGTCGTACGCCTCGGCCTGCACGTCCTGCGGCAGCGCCAGGGTGACCGCGCCGGTCTCCACCGGGTCGGTGAGCACCCGCATCGCGGCCAGCAGCGCCGCCGGCAGCTGCTCGGGACGGTTGATGCGGTCCCAGTACCGGGACACCGGGCGCAGCGCGTCGGTGACACTCACGTCGTAGGAGCGTGGGTCCTCCAGCTCCTGCAGCACCGGGTTGGTCACCCGGGTGGCGAAGATGTCACCGGGGAGCAGCAGCACCGGCAGCCGGTTGATGGTCGCGCCGGCCGCCCCGGTGACCAGGTTCGTCGCACCGGGACCGATCGAGGTGGTGCAGGCCAGGGTGCTCAACCGGTCGGTCATCCGGGCGTACGCGGCCGCGGTGTGCACCATGCCCTGCTCGGTGCGGCAGAGGTGGTACGGCAGGTCGACCTCGGCGCTGGCGAGCGCCTCACCGATGCCGGCGACGTTGCCGTGGCCGAAGATGCCGAAGCAGGCCGGGATCAGCCGGCGGCGCGCCCCGTCGCGCTCCGAAAACTGCCGCGCCAGGAACGTCACGATCGCCTGCGCCACCGTCAGTCTGGGCATCACGCCTCCCGGGTCGTCGGGCCGGCCAGCGGCAGCCGCGGGTCGACCGGCTGATCGGTCCAGCTCGCCCGGATCCAGCCGTGCCGGGGATCGTCCACACAGGCCATCGTCCGGTTCCGGCCGGGCCCGGCCAGCACGTTGAGGTAGTAGAGGTGGTAGCCGGGCGCGGCCATGGACGGCCCGTGGTACCCGTGCGGCACCAGGACCACGTCCCCGGCGCGCACCTCGGCGAGCACGTCGATCGGGCGCTGCTCGGTGCCGTAGACCCGCTGGTAGCCGACCGGTCCGGCCGGGTCGCCGGGCACGCCACCGGCCACCTCGAAGTAGTAGATCTCCTCCAACGCCGCCTCGACCCGGCCGTCGTCGTGGACCCGGTCCTCCTCGTGCTTGTGCGGCGGGTACGACGACCAGTTGCCGCCGGGGGTGAGCACCTCGACGGCGACCAGTTGGTCGCAGTCGAAGGCGTCCGGGGCGCAGAAGTTGTTGACCTGGCGGCTGGCCGGCCCCGCCCCGCGCAGCTCCACCGGCACGTCCCGGGCGGCGGCGTAGCGCGGCGAGAGCCGGCGGGTCGCCCGGGCCGACGGCAGCGCGAACCGGCCCTCGCCCCGCACGGTGACGGTGGCGTCCCGGGGCAGGTAGGCGAAGTCGGTCACCGCGGTGAAGACCGACGTCCGCCCGGTCAGGGCGAACCGGACCCCGTCGCACCGCACGGTCGCGGCGCCGGTCAGCGGCAGGACCAGCATCTCCTCGTCACCGGTGTCGAAGGTGACCGCGCCGCCCGGCGGCAGGGTGAGCACCCGCAGCCCGGCGTAGGTCCAACCGGCACGCTCGGGGGTGACCTCCAGCGCCCACGGCGTCCGGGCTGTGCCACCCCACGGCAGGTGGGCGTCCGCCGTCCTCACGCGTCCTGCCCGGCGGGGAGCAGCGACCCGGCCACGTCCACGGCGGCGGCCACATCGTCGTCCGGCGGATAGAGCAGCGCCCGGCCCACCACCAGCCCACGCACCCCGGGCAGCCGCAGCGCCCGTTCCCACCTCGCGTAGACCGTGTCGGGAGCCTCGACTGGGTCGCCGCCGAGCAGCAGGACCGGCAGGGTGGTCGCGGCCATCACACTTTCCATCTCGTCGATCGCCGGCAGCTTCAACCAGGTGTACGCGGAGGTGGCGCCGAGTGCCTGACCGACGCTGACGCCCTTGATGACCGCCTCGGGCCGCAGGTCGGCGTGGACCCGGCCGTCGGTGCGCGCCACCCAGAGCGGTTCGACCAGGGCGACCGTCCGGTGGGCCGCCAGGGCGGTGACCGCCCGGGCGCAGGCCTGCAGCGTGGGGGCGGTGCCCGCGTCGTCCGGGTCGATACGGCAGAGCATCTTGCCGCCGTCGTAGCGCATCGCGGCGATGCTGTCGGCGTCGTACGCGGTGAACCGGTCGTCGAGTTCGAAGGTGGCACCGGAGAGGCCGCCGCGGTTCATCGACCCGATCGCCAGCCGGTCCTCCAACGCCCCGAGCAGCAGCAGGTCCTCCAGGACGTCCGGGGTGCCGAGCACGCCGTCGACGCCGGGGCGGGACAGCGCCAGGCGCAGCCGGTCGAGCAGGTCGGCCCGGCCGGCCATGGCCATCGGCCGGTCCCGGACGCCGAGGGCGCCCCGGGCCGGGTGGTCGGCGGCGATGATGAACAGCGGCCGCCCGTGATCCGGCCAGGGCCGCCGGACACGGCCGGCGGCCGCCTCGGCGATTGCCTGCGGTCGGTGGGCCCGGGTGAGGGTCAGCGCCTGGTAGTCGGTGTTCACCGGTCTTCTCCTCCGACGGCGGGGTTCGACGGCACCGGTTCCGGCTGGACGTCCCGCAGCAACGCCAGGGTCTCGGCATGGTCCGGCATGGCGGCGGAGCAGGCCAGGCGGGAGGCGACGATCGCGCCGGCGGCGTTGGCGAAGCGCAGCGTGCGCTCCAGCGGCCAGTCGCGCAGCAGCCCCAGGCAGAGCGCGCCGCCGAACGCGTCGCCGGCGCCGAGCCCGTTGACCACCCGCACCGGCACCGGCGGCACCCGGGCGGTCTCGGTGCCGGTGCTGGCCAGCACCCCGTCGGGGCCTAGCTTCACCACCGCCAGCCGGGGGCCGCGGTCAAGCAGCCGTTCGGCGGCCCGCAGCGGATCTCGGGTGCCGACCGCGACCTCCACCTCGTCGAGGTTGCCGACGGTCACGGTGACCTGGGGCAGCACCTCGGCGATGGCCGCCCTGGCGGTGGCCGGATCAGGCCAGAACATGGGCCGGTAGTCCAGGTCCAGCACGGTGTGTGGTCGTCCGTCGCGGACCGCGAGCGCGGCGCTGTGCGCGTCGCGACTCGGCTGCTGGCAGAGGCCGGTGCCGGTGAGCCAGAAGATCCGGGCGGCGGCGATCGCGTCGGCGTCCAGTTCCCCGGGGCGGATCTGCAGGTCCGGCGCGGTGGGGGTGCGGTAGAACCAGAGCGGGAAATGGTCCGGCGGGAAGATCTCGCAGAAGGTCACCGGGGTCGGCAACCCCTCGACCGGGTGGACCTGGCTGTCGTCGACGCCGAAGTCGCGCAGCGCCCGGTGCACGTAGTCGGCGAAGGCGTCGGCGCCGGTCCGGGTGATCACGCCGGCCCGCAGCCCCTGCCGGCTGGCGGCGACGGCCACATTGGTCGGGCTGCCACCGAGGAACCTGCCGAACGTCTCGACCTCGGCCAGCGGCGTGCCGATCTGCAACGGATAGATGTCCACCCCGACCCGGCCGATGGTGAGCACATCCAGCATGTGGCGTCCTTCGTCCCGGCCGGCGACGGCGTACCCGCCAGCGCTGTCCCTGATTGGTAACAGTGCTCGGTGAGTTGTGTCAATGTGTTGTCATGACATCCGCCCTCTGCGCTCGGTGACCGCTTCGGTACAGTGGCGCCCATCCTTCCGCCCCTGCGAATCCGCGCGCCCCACCCGAGGAGGTGCCGTGCCCGGCCCCGAGATCGCGGTCGACCGGAGCAGCCCGGTCCCGCTCTACTTCCAGGTCGCCGAGCAGTTCGCCGCGGCGATCCAGCGCGGCGAGCTGGCACCCGGCGACCGGCTGGACAGCGAGCTGCAGCTCGCCGACCGGCTCGGGCTGTCCCGCCCGACCGTGCGGCAGGCCATCCAGCACCTCGTCGACAAGGGACTCATCGTGCGCCGCCGCGGCGTGGGCACCCAGGTGGTGCGCGGCGAGGTCCGCCGCGCGGTGGAGCTCACCAGCCTGCACGACGATCTGCTGCGCGCCGGTCAGCGACCGTCCACCTCGGTGCTGGAGCTGGCCACGACCGCCTGCCCGCCCGCCGTCGCCACCGCGCTCGGCGTGCCGGACGGTGGCGAGGTGTGGCATCTGCGCCGGCTGCGGTTCTCCGACGACGAGCCGCTCGCGGTGATGGAGAACTGGCTCCCCGCCGACCTGGTCCGGCTCAACCTGGACGCGTTGCAGGCCAACGGGCTGTACGCGATCCTGCGGGCCGCCGGCATGCGGGTCCGTGGCGCTCACCAGCGGATCGGCGCGCGCGCCGCGACCTCGGCCGAGGCCCAGATGCTCGGCGAGCGGCGGGGCGCTCCGCTGCTCACCATGACCCGCACCGCGTACGACGACCGCGGGCGTTACGTCGAGCACGGCGCGCACATCTACCGGGCCAGCCGCTACTCCCTCGAGGTGACCGTCGCGGAGCGGTGACCGTGGATGTTTCGCGCTCATTTCAGTGACAGGTATTTACGTCGTCAGGCTGTCATGACATTGTGGCCGCTAAGCACCGCCGGCGAGTGACCTGCGGCCGGCGGGCGACCCGCGAGTCTCTTCGAAGTCTCTCCTTGCGAAGGGAAGCAGCCATGTCAGCCAAGCCGAGACACGCAGCGGGCTTGCTCGCCGCGTTCACCGCCGTTGCCCTCGCCGCCACCGCGTGTGGCGACTCGTCCGAGCCCGCCGGCAAGGACGCCAAGAACATCACCCTCACCATCGCCGCCAACTCCATCGTGGGCGGCAAGAGCTCCGCCGGTGCGGAGTGGATCGAGAAGTGGGTCATCCCGAAGTTCGTCGAGGCCCAGAAGGCCAAGGGCGTCACCGCGAAGGTGACCTTCGTGCCCAGCGGCGTCGACGACGAGCAGTACAAGACCAAGCAGGCCCTCGACCTGCGGTCCAAGAGCGGTGCGGACGTCATCGCGCTGGACGGCATCTGGGTGGGCGAGTTCGTCCAGGCCGGCTACCTCAAGCCGCTCTCTGAGGTGGGCGGCAGCGAGGTCGACTCCTGGGAGGGTTGGTCGCAGATCCCCGAGACGGTGCAGGGCCTCGGCTCGTTCGAGGAGAAGCGCTACGGCATCCCGCTCGGCACCGACGGCCGGGTCCTCTACTACAACAAGAAGCTCTTCGCCCAGGCCGGCCTGCCGGCCGAGTGGCAACCCAAGAGCTGGCAGGAGATCCTCGACGCCGGCGCCAAGCTCAAGGCACTGCCCGGCGTGACGCCGATCCAGATCAACGCCGGTACGGCGATGGGCGAGGCGACCTCCATGCAGGGCGCGCTGCCGCTGCTGGCCGGCGCCGGCGGCGAGATCTACTCCAACGGCAAGTGGGCCGGAGCCACCCAGCCGGTCAAGGACGTGCTCGACTTCTACACGAAGGTCTACGGCGGCGGCCTGGGCGACCCGAAGCTCCAGCAGGAGGCGAAGGGGCGCGACAAGTCCTTCGCCGAGTTCGCGGCCGGGAAGATCGGCATCCTCGGCGAGGGTGACTACTTCTGGCGCAGCGTCGTCAACCCGACCAGCGGCATCGCCAAGATGGCCGACCGGGACACGACCGTCGGCTACGCCATGATCCCCGCCAAGCAGCCCGGCGCCGGCATCCGGGGGCAGGACTTCGTCAGCATGTCCGGCGGCGGCGTGCGGGTGCTCAACCCCAACTCCAAGTTCCCCTCCCAGGCGTGGGAACTGCTGTCGTTCATGCACTCGGCCGAGGCGGTCAAGGCCGAACTGGCCGGCGAGAAGCGGATCACCGCCCGCACGGACGTCAACAAGGAGGTGCTGGCGGGCGACCCGATGCTGAGCTTCATCACCGACAAGGTGCTGCCTGTCACCGCCTACCGGCCGCCGCTGGCGGTGTACCCGCAGGTGTCGGTGGCGCTGCAGGAGGCGACCGCCGACGCGACGGCCGGCAAGGGTGTCGACGCGGCTGCCAGCGCGTACCAGAAGAAGGTCGAGGGGTTCGTCGGTGGCCCAGGCAACGTCACCTCCTGACCAGGTGGTGGAGGGAGCGCGCCCGGCTACGGGCGCCTCCCCCGCCGCCGACGCCGCCGGGCTGGGCCGGGGCCGGGCCGCCGGGTTCCTGACGCCGAGCATGGTGCTGATCCTGCTCTTCCTCGTGGTGCCGGCCGCCTGGACGATCTACCTCGGCGTCACCAACTACCGGCTGACCGGCCTGGCCGCCGCCAATCCGGAGATCGTCGGCCTGGACAACTACACCCGGGCATTGGACGACGAGCGGTTCCGCAACTCGCTGCTGCTCACCCTGCAGTTCGTGCTCGGCTCCGCGGTCATCGGCCAGGCCGGGCTCGGCTTCGCCATCGCCTACGCGCTGCGCGACCGGCGCGGCCCGCTGCGTCGGCTGGTCGAGGGGTTCGTCCTGCTCTCCTGGATCCTGCCCAGCTCGGTGGTCGCGTTCCTCTGGATCGCCCTGCTCGACCGCGACGGCGGCACCCTCAACACGCTGCTCGGCATCCCCGGCACCGCCTGGCTGCTCGACCATCCGATGCTGTCGATCATCGTGTTCAACACCTGGCGCGGCACCGCGTTCTCGATGATGCTCTACGCCGCCGCGCTGGAGAACGTGCCCCGCTCGCACCTGGAGACCGCCCGGCTCGCCGGGGCGTCCACCTGGCAGCAGCTACGCGACGTGGTCTTCCCCCGCATCCGCGGGCACGTGCTCACCAACCTGCTGCTGATCAGCCTCTGGACGTTCAACGACTTCGCACCGTTCCTGATCACCGCGGGCGGCCCCGAGCAGCGCTCGGAGATCCTGCCGGTCTACGTGTACAAGGTCGCGCTCTCCGGCGGCGAACTCGGCTTCGGCGCGGCCATCTCGTTCGTCATGTTGCTGATCAACCTGGTCATCGCCCTGGTCTACCTGCGGATGCTGGGCCGGCGGAAGGAGACGGCGTGAGCGAGCGGACCAGCTGGCCCGGCGCATCGGTGCCTCATGTCGACGCCGAGCGCGGCGAGGGGCCGGCATGAGCACCGCGACCGCGACGCGGACCGAGACCGAGCCGACGAGCGACGGGCCGCGCATCGTCGTCCGGCACGTGCTCGCCCGGATCGCGCGGTACGTCTTTCTCTGCGCCGTCCTCGGGTTCTTCGCCCTGCCGCTGCTCTGGCTGGCCACCGCCCCGTTCGACGACACCCCGACGATCACCGCCTCGCTACCGCGGTTCACCCTGGACAACTTCCGCGCCCTGCTCGACAACCCGTACGCGCTCGGCTCGCTGCTCAACTCGGTCTACCTGGCCGCCGGCACCGCCGCGCTGGTGGTGACGTTCGCGGCGCTGGCCGCGTACGCGCTGAGCCGGGTCCGGGTGCCCGGCCGGGACGCGCTGCTCTACGGGCTGCTGCTGCTCTCCTCGATCGTGACCGGCACCGCCACCATGGTGCCGCTGTTCGAGCTGGCCGACCGGCTGCACCTGATCGACTCCCGGCTCGGCGTCATCCTGATCCTCAGCGGTGGTCTGTTGCCGGCGGCGATCTTCATCCTGAAGGACTTCATGGACGCCACGCCGACGTCCTACGAGGAGTCCGCCCGGGTCTTCGGCGCCAGCCCGCTGCAGATCATGCGGCACATCGTGGTGCCGCTGGTCCGCCCCGGGCTGGCCACCGTCGGCGTGTGGGCGGTGGCCAACGTCTGGGGCAACTTCCTGGTGCCGTACCTGCTGCTGCGCGGGCCCGACAAGGCCCCCGCCGCGGTGATCATGTACACCCTCTACACCGAGGGCGGCCAGGCCGACCTGCGGTTGCTCTCCACCTTCTCACTGCTCTACTCGCTGCCGGTGGCGCTCATGTTCGTCTTCGTCAGCAGCCGGTACGGATTCCGCTTCCACGGAGGGATCAAGCGCTGATGTCCGCCATCGCCATGCGCGCACTGACCAAGGTCTACCCCAACGGGGTACGCGCCCTGGACGCCCTCGACCTGGAGATCGCCGACGGCGAGTTCTTCGCCCTGCTCGGCCCGTCCGGCTGCGGCAAGACCACCCTGCTGCGCACCATCGCCGGGCTGGAGCTCGCCTCCAGCGGCAGCGTGCACATCGGCGACCGCGAGGTCACCAACCTGCCGCCCGGAAAGCGGGACGTGGCGATGGTCTTCCAGGACTACGCGCTTTTTCCGCACATGACCGTGCAGGAGAACATCGCCTACCCACTGCGGATCAAGAAGATGGACCGCCGCAGCCGCGGCGACAAGGCCGCCGAGACCGCCGACGAGCTGGGCCTTTCCGCGCTGCTGGACCGCCGTCCCGGGCAACTCTCCGGCGGGCAGCAGCAGCGGGTCGCGCTCGCCCGGGCGATGGCCTGCCACCCCCAGGTCTTCCTGCTCGACGAGCCGTTGTCCAACCTGGACGCCCGGCTCCGGCTGGAGGCCCGGACCTTCCTCAAGCGGCTGCAGCGCGAACTCGGCGTCACCACCGTCTTCGTCACCCACGACCAGGCCGAGGCGCTCGCCCTCGCGGACCGGATCGCCGTCATGGAGGGCGGCCGCATCCGGCAGGTCGGCACGCCCACCGAGGTGTTCCGCCGCCCGGCCAACACCTTCGTCGCCGGCTTCATCGGCTCCACCCCGATGAACCTCATCGACGCCGAGGTGCACGACGGCCAGTTGTCCGTCGCCGGCGCCCGGCTGCCGATCCCCGACGACGCCCCGGTGACCGACGGCGAGAAGCTCGTCTACGGGGTACGCCCCGAATACCTCGACCACTCCCCCGAGCCCGCGCAGGGCGCGCTGCAGGGAGAAGTTGTCGTCGTCGAGAACCTCGGCAGCTTCTCGCTGGTCTCCCTCGACGTGGCCAGGGGCGGAGCGGCCGACGGCTCGGGTGAGGGCGCGGCGGGCGGGCCGATCCGGGCCGCCGGCACCAGCGTCCAGGTCGTGGTGCCCGAGGGGCGGGAACCGGCACCGGGCGACACCGGCTGGGTGGTGCCCCGGCCCGGCCGGTCACTGCTCTACCGCGACGGGGAGCTGGTCACTCCCGCGGCGGCGCCGGCCGTACCCGCCGCCCGGACCGCCGCCGCCGCGGAGCGTTGACCATGGTGGCGCACCGGGGCCGCTGGACGCTGACGGACCGCGCCGAGAACGTGCTGCGCACCCTGCCGGTCACCGTGGCGCCCGGCACCGCCGCGCTCACCGTACGCCTCGACTATCCCCGGCAGGCCGGGGTGCTCGACCTCGGCTGCGTCGGGCCGGCCGGCTTCCGTGGCTGGTCCGGCGGCGCCCGCGACAGCTACACGGTTGCCGCCGGCTGGGCCACCCCCGGCTACCTGCCCGGCGAGCTGGAGCCCGGCGAGTGGCAGGTGCTGCTCCGGCTGCACCGCATCCCGCCCGAGGGGCTCAGCTACGAGGTCACCGCCACCACCAGCGCCAGCGCGCCGCCCGAGCCCACCGGGCCGCCGGCCCCACCCCGCCCGCAACGCCCGCCCCGCCGGAGCCTGCCCGAGGTGGACGGCCGCCGCTGGCTCGCCGGTGACCTGCACGCGCACACCGTGCACAGTGACGGTGCGAGCACGATCGACGAGCTGGCCGCCCTGGCCGCCGGTCGCGGCCTGGACTTCCTCGCCGTGACCGACCACAACACCGTCAGCCACCACCCGTGGCTGCCCGCCGCCTCGGCCCGCTACGACATCACCCTGGTGCCCGGCCAGGAGGTGACCACCGACCGGGGCCACGCCAACGTCTTCGGCCCGGTCGGCTGGGTCGACTTTCGCCAACCACCGGACGAGTGGGCGGCCACCGCGGACCGGGGCGGTGGGCTGATGTCGGTCAACCACCCACTCGGCGGCGACTGCGCCTGGCGGCAACCGCTGAGCACCCCCACCCGACTCGCCGAGATCTGGCACTCCGGCTGGTGGGACCGCACCTGGGGCGCCCCGCTGGCCTGGGCCCGGGCGTGGCGACCGGACGTCGTACCGATCGGCGGCAGCGACTACCACCGCCCCGGCGACGACGCCGCGCCCGGCTCCCCCACCACCTGGCTGCTGGTCGACGACGACCGGCCGGCGGGTACGGCCGTGCTCGACGCGCTGCGCGCCGGTCGTACCGCCGTCTCCGCCGACCCCGACGGGCCGCTGCTGCTGCGCCTCGGTGACGAGCTGCTGGCGCTCGACGCGGACGGCGCGCTGCTGGGCTACCCCGACGGCAGTCACCGCGTGGTCCACGGCGACCGGTGCCGGCTCCCCGCCGGCGACGGCCTGCACGTCCTGGAATCCCACCGCATGGAGGTGATCGCACTGTGCAGCTGACCGGACGAACCAGGGTGGCCGGCGCACCGGTCAACCACGGCATCTACCAGCCGGACGACAGAGAGCTGGGCCCGGACGACCTGCTCGGCGCGCTGGCCCGGGACGGCTACGAAGGGATCGACTCCGGGCCGATCGGCTACCTCGGCACCGGCGAGGAGCTGACCCACCGGATGCGGACGGCCGGCCTCGGTCTCGCCGGCGGCTGGGTCGACCTGCGCTACGGCGACCCCGACGGGTTCGCCGCGGATCTGGCCCAGCTCGACGCGGCGCTCGACGCGTTCACCGCCGTACCCGTCGACGACCCGCGCTTCGCGCCCCGACCCACCCTCGCCTGCCCGGGCAATCCGGCCCGGATGGCCCGACCCGGCATCCCGACCGACCTGACCTCGGCGCTGCCGGCGAGCGCCTGGCCGGACTTCGCCGCCCGCGTGCAGCAGGCCGCCGACCGCTGCCGCGACCGCGGCCTGGAGCCGGTGTTCCACTACCACCTCGGCACCGACGTGGAGACCGAGGCCGAGGCCGACCGGCTGCTCGAACTCACCGACATCGCGGTCTGCCTGGACACCGGGCACCTGCTGCTGGCCGGCGGCGATCCGGTCGCGGCCGCCCGTCGGTGGGCCGGACGGATCGGTCAGGTGCACCTGAAGGACGCCGACCTGGCCATCCACGAGCGGGTCCGAGCGGCCGGCGGCGGCCTGGCCGACATGGTGGCCGCCGGCGGGTTCTGCCCGCTCGGCGCCGGCGACGTCGACTTCGCCGGGGTGTTCGCCGGGCTCGACGCGATCGGCTACACCGGCTGGCTGGTCATCGAACAGGACGCCCCCGCGCAGGGGCGCGACCTCGGCCGCACCGTGGCCGACCAGAGCGCCAACCGGCGCTGGCTCGAAGCGGCGCTGCGATGACCGAGCCGGGCAAGCGGATCCGGATCGCGGTGGCCGGGCTCGGCATCATCGCCCGCACGGTGCACCTGCCGCTGCTGCAACGCCGCGCCGACCTGTTCGAGATCGTCGCCCTCGGCGACCTCTCCCCCGGCCGGGTGGCCGAGCTGGGCGGCCGGTACGGCGTCGAGCCGGGCCGCCGGTACACCGACGCCGAGGCGATGCTGGCCGACGGCGGGTACGACGCGGTGCTGCTGGCGACCTCCGGCTCGCACGGCGAACTCGCCGCGCAGGCCCTGCGCGCCGGGCTGCCGGTGCTCTGCGAGAAGCCACTCGCCTACACCCTCGCCGAGGCGGACCGGCTGGCGGAGCTGGGCGGCGGGGCGTCGGCGCTGATGGTCGGCTACATGAAGCAGTACGACCCCGCGGTCGCCGAGGCCGCCCGGCTGCTCGACGGGCTCGGCGGCGCGCAGCGGGTGCACGCGGTGGAGGTGACCGTCCTGCACGCCGGCGGCGAGCGGCAACTCGCCTTCGCCAACCTGCCGCCGGCGCCCGGCGACGTGCCGCCGGCCGAGGCGGCCCGGCTGCGCACGGCCGACTCGGCGCTGCTCGACGCGGCGGTCGGCGGTGACGCCGGCGCGCGCACCCTCTACCAGATCCTGATCAACAGTGTCTGCCACGACCTGTCGCTGCTGCGGCTTCTCACCGGTCCACCGGCCACTGTGGAACACATCGCGACCTGGTCAGCGGTCCCGGACCTGCCGGTCGAACCGTCGGTGGAGGTCAGCGGGGCGCTGCCGGGCGGGGCCCGCTACGGCATCCGCTGGCTCAACCTGCCCGACTACCCGGCCTACCGCGAGACGGTGACCCTGCACCACTCCCGCGGCTCGCTGGAACTGGTCTTCCCGTCGCCGTACCTGCTCAACGCGCCGACCACGCTGACCGTGGTCGACGCGCGCGGCGACGGCGAGCGGCGGGCGGTGTTCCGGTCCGTCACCGAGGCGTTCGAGCAGGAGTTGGTCGCCTTCCACGCGATGGTCACCGCCGGGGTCGCGCCCCTGAGCGGGCTCGCCGAAGGTGCGGCCGACGTACGGACCAGTCAGCAGGTGGTGCGCCGCTACGGTCAGCTGACCGGTGCGGCGATCAGCGGAGAGGCGGCGAGCGGATGACGCGACCGACCGAGATCATCGTGGTGCCGCACACCCACTGGGACCGGGAGTGGTACGAGCCGTTCCAGCGGTTCCGGCTGCGGCTGGTGGCCCTGCTCGACGAGGTGTTCGAGCGGATGGCGCGCGACGACCGGCAGCGCTTCACCCTGGACGGGCAGCTCGCCGCGGTCGACGACTACCTGGAGGTCCGCCCGGAGCGGCGCGAGCAGGTGATCGCGCTGGTACGTGCCGGCCGGCTCGCCGTCGGCCCGTGGCAGATCCTGCTCGACGAGTTCCTCTGCTCCGGGGAGAACATCGTCCGCAACCTGGAGCGCGGCCTGGCCCGCAGCGGCGACCTGGGCGGCGCCATGCCGGTCGGCTACCTGCCCGACATGTTCGGCCACATCGCCCAGATGCCGCAGCTCCTGGCCCGGGCCGGTCTGGCCCACGCCTGCGTGTTCCGTGGCGTCCCGCAGCAGGTGCGCACCCACGCCTTCGCATGGCAGGCGCCGGACGGCACCAGCGTCCGCACCGAGTACCTGCCCGGCGGATACGGCAACGCGGCCGGCCTGATGGACGACGCCGCCCTGGTCACCCGCCGCGCCACCGACCTGGCCGCCCGACTGACCGGATGGCGCCCCGACGGTGGCGCGTCTCCGATCCTCGCCATGTACGGCACCGACCACGCCGCGCCCGCCCCGAACGCCCCCGACCTGCTCGCCGCGGCGGACGTCGACGGCGTGCGGCTGCGCCTCGGCACCCTCGCCGAGTACTTCGCCACCCAGCCGAGCACCGTCGACGGCCTGCCCGTGGTGCGCGGGGAGCTGCGTTCGCACGCCCGGGCCAACATCCTGCCCGGCGTCATCTCGGTACGCGCCCACCTCAAGCAGGCGATGGGCCGCGCCGAACGCCGGGTCGAGCGGTACGCCGAGCCGCTCGCCGCGCTCTGGCACGACCCGTCCGTGCAGCGGTTCCTGGACATGGCGTGGACGCGGCTCATCGACGCCAGCTGCCACGACTCGGTGACCGGGTGCGGCTGCGACGAGACCGCCGAGCAGGTGGCCGCCCGTCTCGCCGAGGCCGACCAGCTCGGCCGGGCGGTCTGCGACCTGGTCGGCGCCCGGCTCTGCGCCGCCGTACCCCGCGACGGGTACCTGATTTTCAACCCCAGCCCGACCCCCCGGACGGCGCTGGTGCAGCTCGACGTCGAGGCGCCCGCCGACGGCGTCGCGCTGGCCGGGCCGGACGGGCGGGAAGTGCCCGCCCAGGTCCTCGATCGGGCCCGTACGCTGCTCGCCGACGAGGTGGTGCCGGCCGGCGGCCTGCCCGCGGTGCTCACCCGGGTGCACGGCCGGGAACTCTACGGTCAGGAGGTACGCCGGTGGTCGGTGTCGGCGGCCGACGCCACCCTCACCTTCGAGCTGGCCCGGCACGGCGACGCCGCCTTCGACGTGGAGGACGTCCGGCTGGCGCTCGCCGACGCCGGGCAGCCGGACCGGTGGCGGGTGCGGATCGTCGCCGCATCCCGGCTGACCGTCGCGGCGTTGGTCGAGGTCCCCGCGCTCGGTCATGCCGCGGTGCGACCGGTGACCGGCGCTGCCGGTGGGCCGGCCGGGCCGGCGCCGGTGGCGACAGCCGGCGACCGGAGCCTGGACAACCAGCTGCTCCGGGTCGACGTGGCCGAGGACGGCACGCTGCGCCTGTCCACCCCGGACGGGATTGTTGTGGACGGGGTGGGTCGGCTGGTCGACGGCGGCGACGTGGGCGACAGCTACAACTACGCCCCGCCGGCCGTGGACGAGCTGGTCGACAAGCCCCGCGCGGTGCGGGTCGTGCCGCGCCACCGGGGGCCGCTGGTCGCCGTCCTCGACGTGGTCCGGGAGTACCGCTGGCCGGTGGCGGCCGACGTGGACGCGGGTGCCCGGTCGGTCGACCGGGAGGCGATCGTGGTGACCACGCGGGTCGAGCTGCGCGCCGGCGAGCCGTACGTCCGGCTCCGGGTCGAGTTCGACAACCGCTGCGACGACCATCGTCTGCGGCTGCATCTGCCGTTACCGGCCCCGGCCTCCGCCTCCTTCGCCGAGGGGCAGTTCGCGGTGGTGGAGCGCGGGCTGACCGAGGAGGGTGGCGGCGGTGAGGTGCCGCTGCCGACGTTCCCGGCGTCCGGGTTCGTCGCCGCCGGCGGACCGGCGGGGTCGCTGGCGGTGCTGCTCAACCAACCCACCGAGTACGAGCTGACCGACTCCGGGCGGGAGCTGGCCGTCACCGTGCTGCGGTCGATCGGGATGCTCTCGCGCAACGTGCACGCGCTGCGCGACGAGCCCGCCGGCCCGCAGCTGCCCATCCCGCAGGCGCAGTGCCGCGGCCAGCGCAGCGTGGAGCTGGCGGTGCTGCCCTTCCGTGGCGACTGGCACACCGCGGGCGTGACCGAGGCGACCGAGCGCTACCGGCACGAGCTGCTGGCCTTCCCCGGCACGGCCGAGGAGTCCGTCGCTCCGCCGGTCCCGCTCACCGGGCTGGCGGTGACCGGTGCGGGCGTCGTGCTGACCAGCGTCCGGGAGCGGAACGGCCGGATCGAGATGCGGATGGTGGCCGAGACCCCCGACGCCACCACCGCGCTGCTCGGGGCGGGCCGGCCGGTACGCGGCGCGTGCCGGGCCGACCTGCTCGGCCAGCCGGGTGACCGACTGACCGTCGATGCCGACGGCCTGGTGCGGCTGCCGCTACGTGCCTGGGAGATCGCCACGGTGCAGCTCGACCTGGCCTGAGCGGGCGGGCGGGGCCGCTTCCTCGACGGTGACGCGGCCTGCCGGGGCCACCGGTGCCCAGGCGGGCCGCATCGCCGAGGTCCGGGATCCAAAGGGGTCGTCGGTTCGAATCGCGCCGTCCCGACGACAGTCGGAGGGCAGGTCCGATCGACGGATAGGACCCCTGTCGTCGAGCGGCTGTCAGGTGAGGCACCGGCCGTGCGGCAGGGCCCCGAGCACTCTCTGCTGCCCGCCAAGGTGGCCCACCACGCAACCGGCGCCCGCCGACACGGCGTGGCCGGCAGGGCACAGTCGTACGTCATCCGGCCGATGGCGGCGCGGACGGCCTCGGCTGCGGTCTCCGCCTCAGCTCGCTGTCCGGAGGTGAGTTCGCTGCGGCGCAGCTCGTCGTCCACCACCCGCTGGCAGTAGGTGGGGTCGTCGTCCTGGCCGGCCGGTCCGGCCCAGCTGCAGAGGGCGGACGTATCGGCTGGCGCTGGTGTGCCGAGAACGTCGTGCCATTTCAAGTCGGCGCTGGCGGTGGACCTGGTGCCCGGTGCCGGGGACGGCGGTCCGCAGGCGGTGAGTGTCAGGGCAGCGAGCACAAGCCCGAACAGCGCCGCCCGGGCGGGACCGATGATGGGAGCCTGCGCCTGCACTGCCGCAGCATAAGGTCGCGCCGGCCGCTCCGGCGCCCCGGTCGGGGCCGGCCGGCACGGTGTCCGCCAGCGTTTCAGGATGGCGGTGGAGAGTGGACGATGGTCACCAGGGCGCGGCGTCAGACCGGGCCTAGACGTAGCTGAACAGCGGCGGAAAGACGAGGACCACGATCCAGGCCCACGCGGCGTACACCGGCAGGTAGCCGGTCTGCCAACGTTCGAGCGCCGCGAACGGCGTGCGCCGACGGATGAAGGTCAGCAGGAGCCATGCCGACCACGCGAGGTTGACCAGCAGGATGACGTTCTCGCCGAGGGCGGCCGCCCTGTTGGGTGTGCTGCCGTATTCGTCGGTGATGCGCCCGGTGATCTCCAGCAGCACCAGCACGTCGATGGCCAACGCGCTGACCACGAGCGCGAGTTGGAGTTTGTCGAACGGGCGGGGTGGGGCCAGCGGATCGCGGGCCGAGAGCGAGTAGAGCAGCAGCCCCAGCACCACGACCAGCAGAAGGTCGAACAGGATCAGCGCTTCGCGCTCGACGTCGATGCCGTGGCTGGTCCAGACGACGGCGCCGAGGAAGGCCAGGAGGGCGGCCGTGAAGAGCGGGGTGAACAGCCGGGTGAGGACCGGCGCGATGTTCTCGACGACACTCTGCTTGGCCTCGACGAGCCAACCGGCCACGACGACCGCGGCCGCGGCGCCGCAGGGCAGGAGCCACTGCGAGATGAACTGCTCCGGGACGATCCCGATGGCTTGGAAGGTGTTGAACAGGAAGGCGGAGAGCACGCCGCCACCGAGGGCCATGAGCACCAGGTAGATGAACCATTCCCCGGTGAAGCGGATGAAGTCCATGCGTCGACGGGAGGATCGCCAGTCGTCGGCGACGTAGGCCAGGCCGACCACGAGCCACAGGGCGATGGGAAGGTGGATGCTGGTGACGACCACGGACTGCGAGCTGTCCGCCAGGGGGTAGGCGTTGGCGGCGACGGCGCCGAGAGCGAACAGCCCCACCAGGATCGCGATCACTGGCCGCCGGGCTTCGCGGCGCCAGGCCAGGAACGCCGCCAGCCAGGGCAACGCGAACAAAGTGAAGTTCCGGGCGTAGAACGAGCCGTCGTCGTCGAAGCTCAGCCCGAACAGTGCTGGCACCTTGACGGACAGCACCGCGCCGGCCGCGCAGATGAGCATGGCCCACAGGTCCCGACGGGAGCGCGTGCCGGCTACCTGACCGCCGGCGTCGCCGGTCAGCACCAGCTGCTTCCACAGCCGTTCCGAATGCTCCCGGGCGAACTCGCGGGAGAGTTCGTCGAGGCTGCCCATCCGTTTGACCGCGACCAGGAACGCCTCGTCCGGGCTCAGGCCTGCCGCGACGAGCTCGTCAACGGAGCCGCGGAGGTGGTCTTCGAGCTCGTCGGCGTCCGACGGTTGCAGTTCCCTGCGGCGGAGCACGTACTGGCGCCACTGCTGGAACTGCGCTTCCAACTCCTCTTGCCCGTCGTGGTTCCTCATGCGAGGCCCTCCAGCGGGTTCACCGTCAGCGGCACACGGTCCTGCCAGATCTCCTTGAGCGCGTCCACGACGGTGTCCCACTGCCGGCGCTGCTCGGCCAGCTCAGCCAGACCCTTGTCGGTGATGCGGTAGTACTTGCGCTTTCGCTCACCGGTGACCGACTGCCAGCTCGACTCCACGTGACCGAGGCGCTCGAGCCGATGCAGCAACGGGTAGAGCAGGCCCTCGGTCCAGTCCAGCTCGCCCCCGGACAGCTCGTTGATCCGCCTGAGGATGGCGTAGCCGTAGCTCTCGTCCTCGGCCAGGATGCCGAGCACCATCGGTGTCGCCGAGGCGGCGACCAGGTCCTTGGCGACCTTCACGAGACCTCACCCCACTTCCACCCCTAGAACTATGATGCATAGTACTGGCAGGTATTGCCGGGCGCAACGGGCGGTCACGTGTCCCTGCCACCGGTATCCGCGATGCGGCGCGGCACCCGGCGGTTGACGGCCAGCAGGTACTCCTTGCGGTCGGTCGGGTTCTGGTCCCACCGCGCCCGGACGGGCGGCTCGCCGCGCACCGGACGGTGGTGGTCGAAGGCCGACTCGAAGATCCCCTCACCGTGGGTCAGCGTCGGCAGCCGGCGCTCCACGGCACGCACCCGCCGCGCCGGGATCAACCCCTCGACGACGTACGCCTGCCCCTGCGCGGTGGTGGTGTGCGGCTCGGCGTCCAGCCGGGCCAACGTCGGCAGCAGGACGCTGAGCACGTCGGCCGGCGCCTCCAGCCGGAACCTGTGCACCGGCTCATGCACCCGGGTGCCGGCGCACCTGAGCGCCGCGATCAGCACCAGTGGGGTGAGGTTGCGGAAGTCCCCGGCGGTGCTGGACATGCTCTTGTCGAAGGTGCCGTGGGAGTGGCTCTGCCGGGCCCAGTAGCCGGCGTGGGTCATCGTGACGACGCAGTCGAGGACCTGCCAGCCGTACAGACCCTGACCCAGGGTCTCGCGCACGGTCTCCTCGACGGCCGTGAAGAACGCCGGCGGCATGGAGCCACGCTCGACGCCGAGCCGGAACTGGACCCCGCTGCCGGTCTCTCCCGGCGCCACGCGCAGCCCCACGGTGGCCAGGAACGGGTTGGGCGCCACCCCGATCAGCTCGACCGCGCCGCCGGTGCCGACCGGCCGTTCGGCGAACACGGTCGTCGTCTCCCGGAAGTCGACCGCCAGGCCGTACTCGTCGGCGAGCGTCGCCTGGAGCACCTCCTTCTGGACCTCCCCGTAGAGCGAGACGGTGATCTCCCGCCGCACCGCGTCGCGCCGCACGTTGATCAGTGGATCCTGCTCGGCGAGCTCGCTGAGCGCGGCGTACAGGGCCATCTGGTTGGCGCCGCGCGCCGGCACCACCACGGTCTCCAGGCTGGGCAGGGCGAAGTGCCGGACGCTCACGCCGGTGCGCGCCAGCCCGACCGGGTCACCGATCCGGACATCCCCGAGACCGTGCAGCAGCGCGATCCGGCCGGCGTTCACCGCGTCGGCGCGTACGGTCGACCCGCGGTCGAAGACCTCGATCCCGGTCACCGTGGCGATCCGTCCCGCTGCGACGGGCAGTCGGTCCCGGATCCGGACCGTCCCGGCGAAGAGCCGGACGTAGGCGATCTTCTCGCCGGACGGGCTCCGCTCCACCTTGAAGACCACGCCGGACGTCGGGCTCTCCGCGTCCGGTTCGGCCGCGGGCAGCAGCTCGGTCAGTCCGCCGATCAGCGACGCCACGCCCGCGCCGGTGATCGCGGAGCCGGCGAACACCGGGTGCACCACCGCCTGTCGGCTCTGCGCGGCGAGCGCGCCGCGCAACCGCTGGCCGGTCAGTCGCCCTTCGTGCTCGACGTACTCGGCCAGCAGCCGGTCGTCGCAGGCGGTGAGCAGGTCGCGTAGCTCTCGGGTGAAGGCCGGGTCGCCGTCGGCGTGGGGGACGAAGCGGGCGTCGCCGGTGCCGGCCGTGGCGACGGCACCGATCGCCACCACCGATGAAATCAGTCGCTCTGCGATGTCACGCAGCACCCGATCCGGGTCCGCGCCGGCACGGTCGATCTTGTTGATGAAGATCAGGGTCGGTAGCCGCAGGCGACGCAGCGTACGCATCAGCACCCGGGTCTGCGCCTGCACACCCTCGATGGCGGACACCACGAGCACGACGCCGTCGAGCAGGTCGAGGACGCGTTCCACCTCGGCGATGAAGTCCGGGTGGCCCGGGGTGTCGATGAGGTTGACCGTCACCCCGTCGACGACGAACGAGGCGACGGCGGAGCGGATGGTGATGCCGCGCTGCCGCTCCAGCGCCAGGGAGTCGGTCCGGGTGGTGCCGTCGTCCACACTGCCGATCTCGTCGATGACGCCGACGTCGTGCAGCAGGCGCTCGGTCAGGCTGGTCTTGCCGGCGTCAACATGCGCGAGGATCCCGACATTCAAGGTTTTCACGAAGCGTCATGTCCTTCGGGTAGATGAGCATTCCCAGTTGGTTGGACATGAACGCAGCGCGCATCTCTGTTACCTCTCCGGTCGGTTCGCGGTGACCCACCCAGTCGACCAGCCGGCCTTCCGGCTCGGCAACCGAATAAGCCGAACGGGTTGGCTCAGGGCCCCGGGTTCCGGCAGGCCGCGGTCCCGAGCACGCCGGTCGGGGTGCTCGGGACCGCGGCAGGCCAGGCGACACCGGGGTGCCGCGGGCCGGTCGATCAGCCGTTGCCCTGGTCGTGCGGCACGGTGACGGTCACCGTGCAGCCGACCGGACGGCCGATCTCGTCGTGCCCGGCATAGGTCAAGGTGTAGACCCGGTCCCCGCCGCCGGACCGTTCGGCGCGAAGCTGACCGCCGAGGTCGGCGGTGCCGAGGGTGAAGCCCTGGACGTCGGCGGCGTCGCCGCCGGTGACCCCGGTCAGGGCGAACGCGCGCGGCCCGAGCACCCCGTCCGGGAGGTCAGCGGTCACCGTGACGTCGACGAGTTCGTGGTTCGGCGGCCACAGGACCGGCCGGTCCACCGCGCAGTCCAGCTGCCGGGTCGGCAGCGGCTCGGGCAGGGCGGCCACCGCGTGCCCGATCGTCGCGGTGAGCCGGCCGCCGGCTTCGTAGTACATGTGCGCGGTGCGGCCGTCGAAGTAGAACGTCGGCGCGGCCGACCTGCCCAGGTCCGGGGCGACGTCCATCGAGTCGTGCACGACGCCGAGATGGATCTCCTGGTCGAAGTTCTCCCCGACGTCCACGGCGTGCATGTTGCCGTCGGCGGCATGGAAGATCACCAGGTTGCGGTCCTGCCAGCGCAGGAAGAACGGGCCCGACGCGTTCGGGCCCTCGCTGCCCTGCGGGGTGATCAGCGGCTCCGGCTGGATCGTCCAGGTCCGTGCGTCCGGGGACACCGCCCAGCGGATCCGCCGGGACACCGGACCGGTCGGCCCGGGCAGCGCCGCCGTCGGGTTGTCCATGAAGACCATCAGGTACCGGCTGCCCAGCCGCGGCACCGACTGCTCGAAGACCCGGGCGTAGGAGGTCTCCCCGCCGGTGGTGGCGTCCCGGCTCACCGCGGTGCCGCCGTAGTCGAAGTGGATGCCGTCCGCGGAGGTGGCGTAGCGGGTGATCGAGTTCTCGCCGTGGAAGTAGAGGAAGAGCTTGCCCTCGCCCTCGACCCAGACCGCGTGCGGCGAGGAGACGTGGCTGACCGTCGAGTAGTGCGGCAGCCAGGTGTTGCTGACCAACGGGTTGGCCGTGTACTCGGTCCACGGGCCGTCGATCGAGTCGGCGTAGGCCAGGGAGATTCCGCCGGGCCGCTCGTGGGGGGCGTAGTACAGGTAGTAGGTGCCGAGCGGGTCGGGGAAGTAGTCCGCGGCCCGGATGACGCTCGGGAAGATGAACTCGTTGGTCGGGTTGTAGGCGAGGGCGGCCTTGTCGAACGCGGTGCCCACGTAGCTGAACCGGGGGAAGTCGATCTCGGCCTGGTCCGCGGTGGCGGGCGTGCCGGCCACGGCGGCGACCAGCAGACCGGCGCCGACCGCCGCGCCGATGCGGCGGGGCGGTGAGACAGGTTTTCTCGTCATACGTCTTCCTGTTCTCGGGACGGGTCCCGGCCGGGGCGAACGGCCGGGTGTTGCTCGCGCCGGCCGGTCCGTGCGGCTCGGGTCCGGCCGGCGACAGTGGACGTTCCGGGCTCGTTCGGGTGGCCGCCGGGCACCGCGACGGTGACATTCGGTGATGAGGGCAGCGGTGAGCGCCCGGCTATCGGTTTCCGGTCCGGCGTGATAATACGTATTAGCAACGGTGTTCCTCGAATGTTGCTCGCCGACGGGGGCGGCTGTCAAGAGCACCCGGGATCATGGCGCCGACGAAACGCCGAACGGTCGGCGCTTCGGCTAATACGCATTACTCCCGGGTGTTCATCTCGGCGAAATCTCAGTTCACCCTCTTGACACAGGCCGGGACCGGCGGCCAAGCTCCTCCCTACACCGACGCTAATGCGTATTAGCGCCGCCGGAAGGATCCCCCGTGACCGCTACTCCCCGACGAGTCACTCAGCGTGATATCGCTCGGTTGGCCGGTGTCAGCCAGGCGACCGTATCGCTGGTGCTCAACAACCGGGCCGACGCCGAGGTGCGCATCGCCCCGGAGACCCGGGACCGCGTGTTGCGGGCGATCGCCGAGACGGGCTACGCCGCCGACCCGGTCGCCCGCCGCCTCGCCGCGCGCTTCAACCGCATCATCGGCGTCTTCACCTACGAGCCTGCCTTTCCCAGCGGCAGCCGGGACTTCTTCCACCCGTTCCTGCTCGGCATCGAGGAGTACGCCGAGCGGGCCGGCTGCGACCTGCTGCTCTTCACCAGCGCGCCGGTGGTCGACGGCCGACGGAGGATCTTCCACCAGGACAACCGGCTGCGCCTGGCCGACGGGTGCATCCTGCTCGGCCGGGAGATCGACGGCGCGGAGCTGCACCGGCTCAACCGCGACGGCTACCCCTACGTGGCGGTCGGCCGGCGCGACGACGCCGGGGGTCCGGTGCCGTACGTCGGAGCCGACTACGGCAGCGCCGTCGGCCGGCTGGTCGAGCTGGCCCTCGCCCGCGGCCACCGCCGGCTGACCTACCTGAGCATGGGCACCACCGCCGAGTCGTCGCAGGACCGGCACCGCGGATACGTCGCGGCGGCGACCGCCGCGGAGAGCGCCCGCCACCGGCCGGCCACCGCCGAGGACGCCGACGCGGTCCTCGACGACCTGCTCGTCGAGGAGAGCACCGTCGCCTTCGCCGAGGACTTCGCCACCGCGGTCGCGCTGGAGCGGGCCGCCCGGCGACGCGGGTTGACCGTGCCCGGCGACCTGTCACTGCTGACCCTTGGCGACCCGACCGTCCCCGTCCCGACGGACCTGGCCTTCACCGGATTCCGGATTCCGCGCGAGGAGATGGGCCGGCAGGCGGTCGAGGTGCTGGCCAACGTCATCGACGGCAGCGCCAGTGGACTCCAACAGCGACTGCTGCCCTGTGAACTCGTCGAGGGGGACACCCTCGGCGCCCCCGGACCGGCGGTCGGCCGCCGCTGAGCGGCGATCGCGCAACTGGAAGGAAGCAAGTGGTACAGATGCGTGCGGACGTCCTCGTCATCGGTGGCGGGCTGGGCGGCGTCGCGGCGGCTCTCGCCGCCGCCCGCGCCGGCCGGTCCGTCATCCTGACCGAGGAGTTCGACTGGCTCGGCGGGCAGCTCACCAGCCAGGCCGTCCCACCGGACGAGCACTCCTGGATCGAGCAGTTCGGTGCCACCGCGAGCTACCGGGCCCTGCGCAACGGGATCCGGGACTACTACCGACGGCACTACCCGCTCACCGAGCGGTCCCGCGCCTGGACCGACCTCAACCCCGGCGCCGGCTGGGTCAGCCGGCTCTGCCACGAGCCCCGGGTCGCGGTCGCCGTCCTCGAGGGCATGCTCGCGCCGTACCGCGGATCCGGCCTGCTCACCGTGCTGCAGCCGTACCGGCCGGTCGCGGTGGCGACCGACGGGGACCGGGTCGTCGGGGTCACCGTGGCGCACCGCGACCGGGACGAGCGGATCGACCTCACCGCGCCCTACGTGCTGGACGCCACCGAGGCCGGCGACCTGCTGCCGCTCTCCGGCACCGAGTACGTCACCGGGTTCGAGTCGCAGGCCCAGACCGGCGAACCGAGCGCGCCGGCCGAGGCGCAGCCGATGAACATGCAGGCGGTTTCGGTCTGCTTCGCCATCGACCACGTCGACGGCGACCACACCATCGAACGCCCGGCCGGCTACGACTTCTGGCGCGACTACAAGCCGGACTTCTGGGGCGACCGCCTGCTCTCCTGGCGCTCCCCGCACCCGCGCACCCTGGAGATCGTCGAACGCAGCTTCACCCCCAACCCCGACGACGACCCGCTGACCGTCAACGCCGACCAGCGGCTCAGCCCCGGAGACGGCAACCTGTGGACGTTCCGCCGGATCGCCGCCCGGCGCAACTTCACCGCCGGGGCGTACGGCAGCGACATCACCCTGGTCAACTGGCCGATGATCGACTACTTCGAGGGCCCGGTCATCGACGTGCCGAACGCGTCCTGGCACCTGGCCAAGGCGCGCGAACTCTCCTACTCGGTCCTCTACTGGCTGCAGACCGAGGCGCCCCGCCCGGACGGCGGCACCGGGTTCCCGGGGCTGCGGTTGCGCGGCGACGTCACCGGCAGCCGGGACGGTCTGGCCCAGGCGCCGTACATCCGGGAAGCACGCCGGATCCGCGCCGAGTACACGGTGGCGGAGCAGGACCTATCCCTGGACGTACGCGGCGAGCACGGCGCCGTGCACTATCCGGACGCGGTCGGGGTCGGGATGTACCGCATCGACCTGCACCCGTCCACCGGCGGCGACAACTACATCGACGTCGGCTCCTGCCCGTTCGAGATCCCGCTCGGCGCGCTGATCCCGCAGCGGGTGGAGAACCTGCTGCCCGCCGGCAAGAACATCGGCACCACGCACATCACCAACGGCAGCTACCGGCTGCACCCCGTCGAGTGGAACGTCGGCGAGGTCGCCGGGCTGCTCGCCGACTTCTGTCTGGCGCGAGGCGAGTCCCCGCGCGCGGTCCGCAGCACCCCCCGCCTGCTGGCCGACTTCCAGGACCGCATCTCGTCGGCCGGCGTGGAGCTGCGCTGGCCGGCGATCGCGGGCTACTGAACCCCCGGTGAGGAGATGATTGTGAAACCAGGAAAGAGCCTGCGGCTCACCGCCGCGGCGCTGGCCGGTGTCCTTGCGCTGTCCGCCTGTGGTGGTGGTGACCAGGCCGGCGACGACGGCCCGGCCAGCCTCCGGATGACGGTGTGGTCGGCCAACGAGGCGCACCTCAAGCTGCTCAACGAGATCGCCGACGAGTACCGCAAGAACCACCCGGACGTCACCGCCATCAAGTTCGACCCGCTGCCCTTCGAGAACTACACCACGACGCTGACCACTCAGATCGCCGGCGGTAACGCCCCCGACCTGGCCTGGGTGTTCGAGAACTCGGCCCCCGACTTCGTGAGCTCCGGCGCGCTGCTCCCGCTCGACGACACGCTCAAGAAGGCCGAGGGTTACCAGTACGAGGACCTCTCCCCCGCCACGCTGAAACTCTGGCAGGACGGCGGCAAGCTCTACGCGTACCCGTTCTCCACCTCACCGTTCGGCGTCTTCGTCAACACCGACCTGCTCAAGAAGGCCGGGCAGAAGACGCCCGCGGAGCTGATCGCCGCGGGGCAGTGGACCTGGGACGCCGCGCTTGCCGCAGCCGGCGGCACGCAGCGCGCGACCGGCAAGGCGGGCCTGGTGATCCGGGACTTCGACTACAAGGGCTGGGACAACCTCTCCACCTTCTGGACCGGCTGGGGCGCGCAGGCGTGGAGCGAGGACGGCAGGTCCTGCGGCTTCGCCGCCCCGGAGATGGTCGAGGCGATGACCACCCTGCACAAGGCGATCTTCACCGACAAGGCGCTTCCCGGGCCGGGCACCACCGCGGACTTCTTCGCCGGTGACGCGGCCATGACCATCACCCAGATCTCCCGCGCCTCGCTGCTGAAGGATGACGGCTTCGCCTGGGACCTGGTCCCGCTGCCGGCCGGGCCGAAGGGCCCCTACGCGGTGGTCGGCCAGGCCGGCATCGGCGTGCTGAAGAAGAGCCCGCACGCGGACGCGGCGGCCGACTTCCTCGCCTTCCTCACCAACCCCACCAACTCGGCGAAGCTCGCCCAGTTCTTCCCGCCGCCGCGGCAGTCCCAGCTGACCGCGGAGACCCTGGGCAAGACGAACCCGAAGCTCAAGCCCGAGCAGCTGCAGAAGGTGGTCGTCGACGGCATCACCAGCGGCGTGGTGAAGCCGAGCCACGCCGGGCAGGCCGAGCTGAGCCAGCAGGTGCGCGCCAGCCTCGACCCGCTGTGGAAGCCGGACGCGGATGTGAAGGCCGTCCTGGACGGCGTCTGCGCCAAGATCCAGCCGCTGCTGGCGAAGTAGGGCAGTCGCATCATGTCCCAGACGGACACCAGGGTGGGCGGGGTCGAGGCCCCGCCCACCCTGGGCGACGGGCGACGGCCCTACTGGACCAGCCGCCGCCGCGACCAGCTCACCGGCTACCTCTTCATCGCACCGCAACTGCTCGGCAGCGTGGTCTTCGTGATCCTGCCGCTGCTGCTGGTTGTCTGGTACAGCCTGCACGAGTGGAACGTGCTCGCCGGCACGTTCGACTTCGTGGGCGCCGACAACTACGCCGCCCTCGCCGACGATCCCAACCTCGGTCCGGTGCTACGAGCCACCGGGCTCTTCTCCGTGGGCCTGGTGGTGCTCAACCTCGGCTTGGCGCTGCTGCTCGCCGTACTGCTCAACCAGAAGCTGCGCGGCACCATCGTCTTCCGCACCCTGTTCTTCTCCCCCGTGGTCGTCTCCCTGGTGGCCTGGACCATCGTGTGGGGGTTCCTGCTGCAGGACAACGGCGGCGTCAACGGGCTGCTCGACACCGTCGGCGTGGACGGCCCGAACTGGCTGCGCGGCGAGGGCAGCGCCATGCTCTCGGTGATCGTCGTGCAGGTGTTCAAGAACGTCGGTCTGAACATGGTGCTGTTCCTGGCCGCCCTGCAGGGCGTCCCGGCGGAGCTGTACGAGGCCGCCGAGGTGGACGGCGCGAGCCGGATGCGCCAGTTCTGGCGGATCACGGTGCCGTTGATCAGCCCGACGATCCTGCTCACCTCGATCATCACCGTGGTCGGCTCGCTGCAGGTCTTCGCGCAGATCGCGGTGCTCACCCAGGGCGGCCCGGGCACCTCCACCACGGTGCTCGTCTACTACCTCTACCAGCAGGCCTTCCAGTTCCATCACTTCGGCTACGGCGCGACCCTGTCGATCGTGCTCTTCGGCATCGTGCTCGCGCTCACCGTGCTGCAGTGGCAGATGCGCAAGAGATGGGTCTTCCATGAATCGTGACCTGTCGCCCCGGACCAAGCTGGTGCTCTACGGGGTGCTGCTGGTGCTGGCGATCCCGTTCGTCTTCCCGACCTGGTGGATGGTCACCTCGTCGCTCAAGCCGGTGGCGGACATCTTCGCCTTCCCCCCGCAACTCCTTCCGGTGAGCCCACGGTTCGACGCGTACCAGCGGGTGTTCGAGCTGCAACCGTTCGGCCGGCAGTACCTGAACAGCCTCTACATCGCGCTGGTGGTCACCGTCGGCACGCTGGCGGTGTCCGCGCTCTCCGGCTACGCCTTCGCCCGGATCCGGTTCCGCGGCCAGAACGTGCTGTTCCTGGTCGTCCTCGCCGGCCTGCTCATCCCGAGCGAGGTGACGATCGTGCCGCTGTTCCAGATGTTCTTCAAGCTCAACCTGGTCGACACCCACTGGCCGCTGATCCTGGTGCCGATCCTCGGCGCCCCGAGCGTGCTGGCGACGTTCATCATGCGACAGTTCTTCATCAGCCTCCCCGGGGAGTTGGAGGAGGCGGCCCGCGTCGACGGTCTCGGCCGGTTCGCCACCTTCTGGAAGATCGCCCTGCCGCTGTCCCGACCCGCCCTGGGCGCGGTCGCCATCTTCACCTTCCTGCACAGCTGGAACCTCTATCTGGAGCCGATCGTGTTCCTCTCCTCACCGGAGAAGTTCACCCTGCCCCAGGCGCTCACCCAGTTCGTCGACGCCTACGGCGGGCCGATGTGGAACGTCCAGCTCGCCGCGGCGTCGATGACCGCGCTGCCGGTGCTGATCGTCTTCGTCATCGCCCAGAAGCAGTTCGTCGAGGGCCTGGCGCACACCGGCCTCAAGGGATGACCGGAGCCACTCCCCTGGTCGGGCTCGACATCGGCGGCACCAAGACGCTCGCCGCGCTGGTCGGCCCGGGCGGCGAGGTGCTCGACCGCCGTCGGGCGCCCACCCCCGCCCGATCCGGGCCGGCGGCGGTGCTGGACACCGCCGCGCGGCTCGCCGCGGACCTGCTCCCGGCGGCCGGGGCCGGACCGGTCGGGGTCGGCGCGGCGGGCACGGTCGACCCGGCGACCGGCGTCATCCGGTACGCGACCGACAGCCTGCCGGGTTGGTCCGGCACGGCGGTCGCCGACGCGCTGGCCGACCGGCTCGGACGACCGGTCCGGGTCACCAACGACGTGAACGCGGCCGCGCTCGGCGAGTGCTGGGTCGGTGCCGGTCGGGGCAGCGGTCACCTGCTGCTCGTCGCGGTCGGCACCGGCCTGGGCGCAGCGCTCGTGCGGGACGGCCGGATCGAGACCGGCGCCCGGGGCGCCGCCGGCGAGGTGGCCCACCTCCCGGCACCGGGCGCCGAGCGGCTGCGCTGCGGCTGCGGCCGGTACGGGCACCTGGAGGGAATCGCGTCCGGCAGCGGCCTGGCCGCGGCCTACACCGCCGAGACCGGCGTACGGGTCAGCGGGCGGGCGGTGGCCGAGCGCGCGGCGGCGGGCGACCCGGTGGCCAGCCTGGTGGTCGAGCGGGCGGGCGCCGTGCTCGGCCGCACCCTCGCCGGCCTGGCAGCCCTGCTGGACCCGGCGGCGGTACTGCTGGCCGGTGGCGCGGCCGGCGCCCTGCTGCCCGCCGCGCTCAGCGCCTTTGCCGCGGACCTGCCGCCGGCCTGGGCCGAGGTGCCCCTGCGGCCGGCCGCGCTCGGCGAGCTGGCGGTCGCGGTCGGGGCCGCCCGGCTGGCGAGTGGCCGGACAGCCGTGACGGCAACGGACGGCCGCGCGGCACCAGGAAGGGCAGGTCAGCGGTGAGTGTGCTCGACGAGCTGGCCGGCGGGTTGGTGGTCTCCTGCCAGCCGCTGCCCGACGACCCGGACGACCCGATGCGGGACCCGTACGTCCAGGCCCGGGTGGCCGCCGCGGTGGTGCGCGGCGGGGCGGTGGCGGTCCGCGCCAACGGACCGGCCGACATCCGGGCGATCCGCGCCGCCGTCGAGGTGCCGGTGATCGGGCTCTACAAGCACGGCAGCGCCGACGTCTTCATCACCCCGACGGCGGCGCACGCGGTCGAGGTGGCCCTGGCCGGGGCCGAGATCGTGGCGGTGGACGCCACCCACCGGCCCCGGCCGGACGATCGGAGCTTCGCCGACACGGTCCGCGCGCTCCGCGACCGGACGGCGGCCCTGGTCCTCGCCGACGTCGCCACCGTGGCCGAGGGCGTCGCCGCCGTCGAGGCCGGCGCGGACGCGGTCGCCACCACGCTCGCCGGCTACACCTCGGCCAGTCCGTGCTCCGACGGGCCGGACCTGGCCCTGGTCGACCGGCTCTCCGCCACGGTCCCGGTGCCGGTGATCGCCGAGGGCCGGTACCGGAACGCGGAGCAGATCCGCCGGGCCTTCGCGGCGGGGGCCCACGCCGTGGTGATGGGCAACGCGATCACCTCGCCGCTGTGGCTCACCCGCCGGTTGGTGGCGGCCACCGCCGCAGCGAGCTGACCGGCCCGCCGACGCGGCTGCGCTGCTCCGGGCGGCGGAAGCGCCCGGCGCGGGGGGTACGCCCCGACCGCTTGGACGGCGTCAGGCCGTGGCCGCCGCGGTCAACTCGGCGGCGAGAGCGTCAAGCTGGCTGGCGGTGCCCTGTTGGCGCCAGGCCGGCTGCTCGTGGCCGTCCAGGTAGGTGCCCTGCTCGGTCAGGGACAGCCGGGTGCCGTCGCCGTCGGCGGTGAACTCCACCGTGGTGACCGAGACGGTGACCACGGTACCGTCGGCCGCGAGCGTGGAGCTGCACACGATCCGCTGGCCGGGGACGATGTCGTGGTAGCGGGACTCGAAGGTGAGCAGCTTGCCGTCGTGCCGGCCGCCCGCCCGCTCCGGCCCGCCAACCCGGAAGTCGAGCTCGTGCTCGGCGCCCGGGCCGGCGAACCACCGGGCCTTGACGGCCGGGTCGGCCCAGGCGGCGAAGACCGTATCAGGCGGAGCGGCGTAGTGCCGCTCCAGGTTGAACGTCGAGTGGACGATCGCCGCGTCTGTCATCGTCGGTCCTCTCCTCCTGTTGTCAACTCCTCGGTGGCGTGCCCGGCCACGACGTCGTCGAGGCGGTCCAGCCGCCGCTCCCAGTCGGTGCGCTGCGCGCTGAGCCAGCCTTCGGCCGCGCGGAGCACGGCGGACTCGATCCGACAGGTCCGCACCCGGCCGACCTTCTCGGAGACGACCAGGCCACTGCTCTCCAGCACCTGGAGGTGTTGGAGCACCGCCGGCAGGGACATCTCCAGCGGGCGGGCCAGTTCGCTGACCGAGGCCGGCCCTCGGACCAACCGCTGCACGATGTCGCGCCGCGACGGGTCGGCCAGCGCGTGGAAGACCCGGTCGAGCGACCCCTGATGGTTAGGCACTCCCTTAACTTTCCAGAGAGCGACCCAATAGTCAAGTGATTGCTTAACCTTCTGCTCCGGCGATCCGCGCAGTCCGGCCCGCCTGGGCAGCCTTGGGCGTTTGCCGGACCAGGTCGGGGGAAGACCCGGCCCACGCGACCCGCCACGCCGTGGTCTCCGCGGTGCTGGCGGTACCGGGACAGACCGGAGGAGGAGCGAGGATGACCGCAGGCAGGAGCGCCGTCCCGGCGGGCAGCCGGCCGACCGGGGCCCGCAAGGCCACCGGGGCGAAGAAGGCTCCGATGAGCCGCAAGGCGGCGGCGAAGAAGGTCGCCGCCGCGACGAAGCGAGCCACCGGCGCGAGCGCGGCCAAGGCCCCCGGCGGCAAGCCCACGTCGACGACCACCCGCGTCGCCCGCAAGAAGGACACCTCCGCCACCACCGCCACGCCGACCCGCCGGCCGACGGCGAAGGCGGCGGCCGCGAAGAACGCCCCGCCCAAGAAGGCGCCGGCCACCAGGGCCGCGGCGAAGAAGGCGGCTGCGAAGAAGGCCGCGCCGACCCGGGCCCGCACCACCTCCGCCACCAGGGCGCCGGCGAAGAAGGCGACCACCATGGAGTCGTTCGGCAACCGGCGTACGCCCCGCAAGGCCTGACCGCCGCCGCGCGCCGCATCGAGCCCGAACACGGCGGTGCCGGGCACGGAGGGTGGGTCCTCCGTACCCGGCACGCCTTCTCGGTTACAGCTCGCGGACCCTCACGTCGCGGATCTCGATCAGGTCGTTGGTGCCGTGGTTCTGCAACCCGACGAACCCGCTGAGGAACTGGCGCAGGTCGGTGGGCGGGTCACCGGCGCGGGACGACGCCTTGCCCGGTGTGTTGTCGAACTCGTTGATCACCACGCCGTTCCGGATGATCGTGTAGTGCTGCCCCACCACCCGGACCTCGTAGTCGTTCCACTGGCCCTTCGGGGTGACCCGAGCCTGGTCCAGCGTGTTCGGGTCGAAGTTGTAGATCGAACCGGTCTTCTGCGACTCACCGGTCGGTCCGTCGTAGATCTGGATCTCGTGACCGCAGTAGATCGCCACCCAGGCCGGTGAGCCCGCGGCCGAGCCGACCTTGCCGCACTCGGGCCGCTGGTCGACCGGCGTCCGCGGATCCGGGAACCGGGTGAAGACACCGCCGTTGGCGTACGTGCTGCCGGTGGAGACGTCCCGGAACCTCATCCGGAGGGAGAAGTCGCCGAACTCGCTCCCCGCGTACCAGAGCATGCCCAGACCACCGGAGCTGCGGATCGAGCCGTCGCTTCGCAGCGCGAAGGACCCGCTGGGCGCCTGCCGCCAGTCGGCCAGGGACTGTGCGGTGCCGTCGAAGATCGGGCGGTAGCCGGGGACCGTGCCGATCGTCGACTCCCTGGCCGCGCGGTTCAGCCGGTTCCCGTCCTGCTTGTCGATCTCACCGGCGGCACGCAACTGCGTGACCACGTCCTCGACGTGCCGGACGAACGCCCGGTGGTCGGCCCACTCACGCTCGTCGTCGATCAGGTCGTTCACCGTGCAACCGCCACCGACCGCGTAGTTGGGCACCCCGGTGTCGGTGTCGAGCATGCGCACGGTGGAACGGGTGTCCGGCACGGCACAGCCGACGCTGACCGGCAGGACCGTGGTCGCCACCTCGCCGTTGGCGTAGGTCACCTTGAGAGTGACCTGGTAGGAGCCGTAGCCGGCGTACCGGTGGGTGGGGTTGGCCTCCTGCGACTTCGCGCTGCCGTCGCCGAAGTTCCACTCCCAGGCCACGCCGCCGACCTTGGCGCTGGAGAACTGGATCATCGTCGGGTCGCTCTGCGCGACGGCCCGCACGCCGGCGTCACTCGGGTTCGGCGTCGCCGGTCCGCCGGTGTAGGCGATCCGGATCAGCTTCTGGTTGGGGTGCAGGCTGAAGAACCCGCCGGCGTAGTCGAGCATGTACAACGCGCCGTCCGGGCCGAACTTGGCGTCCATCCAGGACTGGAGCTGGTTGGCGCCGGTGCCGGAGCGGATGATCGCGCGCAGGTCCTCGGCGAAGGCCGGCCGGCCGGCGTCCTTGACCGTCTTCGGGTCGACGGTCACCGCGATCCGGTTGTTGGCGTTGGACTGGTCGCCGATGAACCACTTGTTGTCCCAGTACGCCGGCCACGCGACGCCGCTGGTGGTGTCGACCTTCTCCACCTGGTAGGTCGGGCCGTCCATGATGGCCTGGCCGCCGCCCTTGAGGTACGGCTCGGTGAAGGTCTCATCGCCGAGCTTGTAGGTCGGCAGGCCGCTGCCGTCGGTCCGCTCCGGGTAGACCGGGCCGCCACCCTGGGGCGAGAACCAGATCATGTTGTCCCGGGCCGGCGGGATGTCCACCAGACCGGTGTTGCGCGGCGACGTGTTCTTCAGGTTGTCGCAGTCGTACCAGCCGGTCAGGACGGTGGCGTCGGTGTTGCTGCGGTCCCGGTAGGGCTGCCGGTTGCCCATGCAGTACGGCCAACCCTGGTTGCCGGCGGAGGTGATGATGGTCGCCGTGTCGTACTTCGCCGGGCCCAGTTCCGGGCTCGGGGCGCCGGCGTCCGGGCCGACCCACGCGGCGGTCAGCCAGTCGTTGACCGGGTCCCAGGCGATCCGCGCGATGTTGCGGACGCCCATCACGTAGATCTCCGGACGGGTCTTGCCGCCGCCCTCCTCCTGCCCGGTGAACAGGTTGCCCGCCGGGATGGTGTACGTGCCGTCAGCCTCCGGGTGGATCCGCAGGATCTTGCCGTTGAGGTCGTTGGTGTTGCCGGAGGTACGCCGGGCGTCCTGGAACGAGACACCCTGGTACTCCTGCGTCCAGTTGTTGCCGGAGAAGCCGTCGGAGCCGCCGGAGGAGTTGCTGTCACCGGAGCCGATGTAGAGGTTGCCGGACTCGTCGAAGGTCATGCCGCCACCGGCGTGGCAGCAGCTGTGGATCTGGGTGTCCCACGAGAGCAGGTCCTTGCGGGTGCCCTGGTCGAGGGTCTGCGTCGCCGCGTCGTAGGTGAATCGGGAGACGGTCCGCTTGCCGATCCGCTTCTCCCGGTCGATCGACTCGTGCGGCATCCAGTAGGCGTAGATCCAGCCGTTCTCGGCGAACTTCGGGTCCAGGGTGATGCCGACCAGACCCTCCTCGTTCTTCACCAGCTCGCTGCCGCTGCCCCGGTTGCCCATCACGGGCAGCGTGGTGAGCAGCTTGACCTGCTTGGTGTCCGGGTCCCACTGGTGGATGGTGCCGCAGCCGAGGCCGACCTTCGGGTCGTCCCAGCTCACGATCGGCCCGCTCGGGCAGGCGGCCTTGCCGATGTAGAAGACCGTGCCGTCCTCGGCGACGGTGAGCCCGTGCGGCTCACCGACCTGGTCGAGCTGGCCCTGCTGGTTGGCGGCGGTCAGCCGGTCGATGCGGTAGTTCGCGGCGATGGTCGCCTGGCAGTCCCCACGAACCATGCCGGTGGTCCACTTGATGGCGCCGGCCAGGTGCGACTGGAACTGGGTGTCGGAGCTCCAGCTCTCCGCGGTACGGCCCATTCCGGTGTAGAACGACCGGCCGCCGTCGTAGTCCTGGCACCAGGAGATCGGGTGGAAGGTGCCGTTGCCGCTCAGGCCGGCGTCGTACGTGCCCTCCTCGACCTGCGCGACCGTGTGTACCCTGCCGACCGGGCTGGGGTCCCAGTTGATCCACTGGTCGGAGCGCTTCGTGGTCAGCGGCATCCCCTTGTTGGCCGGGTGCTGCCGGTCGGTGAAGTCGACCACGGCCTGCTGCACGGTGCTGTCCGGCGGCGGGCCGGCGTCCGGGCCGATCAGCCACAGCTCGGCCAACTGGAGCAGAGGCTCCCCGCTGTTCGCAGTGATGTTGAGCCGGTAGTGCTGGTAGGCCGTGGTGTTGGTGAAGCTGTACTGGTTGGTCTGGAACCGCTGCGCGAACGTCTCGTTGCTGCGGGTGTCCAGGTCGGTCCAGGTGCTGCCGTCCTGCGAGCCCTGCAGGGTCCAGTTCTTCGGGTCCCGGCCCGGGGAGTCGTTGGCGGAGGTGAGCGCGTACCGGCTCACGACCACCGGCTCCGCGAGCTTCGCCGCCAGCCAGCCGGTGGTCGTGCGGGCGAGCCACTTGGTGCTGGTCGACCCGTCGATCGCGTGCGCCGCGGTCTCGTTCGGCGGGTTCTCCCCGCTGGCGGTGGCCGAGACGGGCCGCTCGGCGTTGGGCAGGCCGGCCGCCGGGCGGGTACCGATCAGCCCGGTGAACCAGGAGGACTGCGGCTGGGCGCGCGCCGCGTCGTGCACGCCGACGAAGCCGCCGCCGCCCTTGACGTACGCCTGGAAGGCCGCCTCCTGGGTGTCGTTGAGCGTCACCCCGTCGGCGGACAGGAACACGACGCCGCGGTAGCGGGCCAGGTTGGCAAAGGTGAACACGGCCGGGTCGGCGGAGACGTCGACGGTGAAGCCGTGTTGCCGGCCCAGCTTCTTGATCGCCGTGGCGGCACCGTCGACCGGGTCGTCCTGTTCGGCGGCCAGACCGTGGAAGACCAGCACCCGCACCGGCGCGGCGTCCACCGCCGGGGCGGGGGCCGCGGCGCTGGCGGGTACGGCGAGCGTGCCGAGCGCCAGCACGGTGCCGGCGGCCAGGGCGAAGAGGCGACGGGGTAGACCGGGGCGGCGAGGCCCGGCCGTTACGGGATCAGGGCGAGTTCCGGTCGGTTCGAACCGGAAACGTCTGTGCCAGGGGGAGATCCGGGAATGGCGTGGGTTAGCCATCTCGACTCCTTCTCAGGTTGAAACGGACCTGGGATGACGAGGGTTGCCGGGGGTGGTGGCCGCTGATCCCGGGTGGATCCGCGGCCACCGCTTCCCTTCGGCCGGTGCGGTGCGGCCGCCGAGGAAGGCGACCGCAGACGGTCACTTGTGCTGGTGCGCTCCGGCGGCGGCCGGTTCCGCGCCCGCGGCGCCGGCCGGGGCGGCACCCGTGGCGGCGGCGTGGTCGTGGCCACCACCGGGCGGCATGTTGCCGTTCTCGTCCAGGACGTGCAGCGTCGTGGACATGCCCGCGTCGGAGTGGAACTGCATGTGGCAGTGCAGCATCCAGTGGCCGGGACCGACCGACTCACCGGCGATGATCTGCACCCCGAACGAGTCGCCCGGCCCGAGCGTCTTGTTGTCGACGATCGGGATCTGGTCGACTTCGGCGTTGGTGCCGCTCACCGCGCCGGTCCGGGTGTCCGCCCAGGAGTGCCCGTGCACGTGGAAGGTGTGCATGTCGTTGCCCATGCCGACGACGATGAACTCGACCCGCTCCCCCTTCTTGGCGACGAGGCAGGTGGGGCCCGGTTGCGGGTTGTCGTAGTCGCAGGTGTCGGTGGCCGCGCCCCGGCGCAGGTTGATGCTCTGCAGGTCACCGAAGACGGTCGTGTAGGTCCGGTCGGGTTTCGGATCGCCGACTCGCCGGACGACCAGGCCGCCGAAGAGTCCGGCGCCCAGGCCCTTGGTGCCGTGCGGGCCGCCCACCACGTGGTCGTGGTACCACCAGTAGCCGGCGGTGCCCGGGGTTCCGGTGGTGCGGTTGCGCTTCTGCGCGAACCAGGTGTAGGTGCGCGACTGACCGGGCGGCACGTACGAGAAGCTCTGCGCCGTGCCGTCGGACAGCTGGGTGTACTTCACCCCGTGCGCGTGCAGCGACACGCCCAGCGGATGGGTCGGGTCGGTGCGCAGCGCCTCCAGGGTCGCCACGGGCACCTGGTTGTACAGGGTGATGGCGAGGCACTCCCCCTCGGTCATCTCCATCGTCGGGCCGGGATAGGAGGCGGTCTCGGGCGTGAGGCCGTAGCCGAGCCGGATCTGGTTGCCGTCCCGGGGAAGCTCCACCGCGTACAGCTTGATGCTGCGGTCCGGGCTGGCGCAGCCCTCGGGCCGTTCCGGGAGCAGGGCGGCGGTCCCGCCCGCGACCGCGAAGCCGCCCGCGCCCAGGAGGGTCACCACCACGATCGCGGCGACGACGAACATCCGGCGCGTGGTGGAGCCGGAGCGGGCGGTTCGCGCCGGGCCGGCCTCCGGAGCCGGACCGGCCTCCGGGGCCGGGCCGTCCTCGGTCAGCCGCCAGGCGGGGGCGGTCACTTGGTCCCCCGCAGGTTGCGCATCCGGCGGTAGCTGCGCGCCGCGGCCCCCAGCGAACCGGGCGGGTTGGGCTGGGCGCTGGGCCCGGTGTCCTGCTCCCACAGGTACTCGAACCGGCCACGGTTCTTCAGCTCACCGAAGAACTCGGTGAACGGAATGACACCGGCGCCGAACTCCACGTCGAGGTAGGAGTTGCCCTGCTGCGGGTCGGGCAGCGGGACGCCGTCCTTGACGTGGAACAGCGGGTAACGGTGCGGGTTGGCGTTGACGTAGTCGACCGGCCGGAAGCCCGGATACTTACGGGCGCCGCCGTACGCCCACAGGATGTCCATCTCCAGGTACACGTAGCGCGGGTCGGTGAGCTCCAGGAACAGGTCGTAGAGCCGCACGTCGGGACGGTCGGTAGCGAAGCTGAACTCGATGGTGTGGTTGTGCTGGTAGAGCTTGATGCCCCGGGCGGCCGCGGCGGCGCCCCAGGTGTTGAACTCCGCCGCCGCCTTCTGGTAGCCGCTGATGGTGCGGTCGCCGGTGGGCGCCTGGGCGGTGCCGAGGGCGGGCATGCCGAGGGTCTCGGCGATGTCCAACTCCTGCTCCAGGTTCGCGCGGAAGTCGCCCAGGCCGCGGTGGCTGCCGGCCGCCTTGAGCCCGTTGTCGTCGAGCAGCTTGCGGATCTGCTGCGGCGTGATGGTGCCGACGTCGCCCTGGGTGTAGCCGGCGAACTCGACCTCCCGGTAGCCGATGCGGGACAGCTCGTCGAAGACGTACGCGAACCCGAACTGGGAGATCTTGTCCCGGACGCTGTAGAGCTGGATGCCCATGTGCCCCTGGGGGATCAGCCGGCCCCGGCCGCCGGCGGCGGAGGCGGGAAGGGCTCCGGCGAGGCTGGCCGCGCCGACCGCGACCGTGGAGCCGGCGAGCCCACGCAACAGGGCTCGACGATCGATTCTCTGCTTTGCCATTGGTGGTGTTCCCTTCGCTCAGTTGCCGGCGGAGGCCGGGGTCAGCGGGGCGATACGGACGTCACGGAAACTGATGACGTCGGTGGCGCCGTGGTTCTGCAGACCGATGTATCCGCTGGCGCTCTGCCGGCCGGCCCCGCCGGGGTCGTCGGATCGGGGCGGGTTGAAGACGGCGCCCGGAGGGTTGAGGTACTCGTTGATCAGCTCGCCGTTGCGGAAGATCGACCAGTGCTGGCCGACCACCCGGATCTCGTAGTCGTTCCACGAGCCCTTCGGGGTGACCCGCGCTCCGGTGAGGTCCACCCCGTCGAAGCCGTACACCGAACCGCTCTTGTACTGGTCTCCGTCGGGCCGGTCGTAGATCTGCAGCTCGTGGCCGTACTTGATGGCCACCCACTCCGGCCGGGACTCGTCGGGGTGCTGGTGGACCTGCGGGAAGCGGGCGAAGACTCCGCTGTTGGCGCGGCCGTCGCCGGGCGCGTCGTCACGCCACTGCAGCTTCAGTGAGAAGTCCCCGTAGGTCTGCTTCGGGAACCAGAGCATGCCCATGCCCGGGACGGCCCTGCTGGTGATCGACCCGTCGGCGTTGCGGAGGAAGCCGCCTCCGCCGACGTGCTCCCACTGCTTGAACGAAGCGGCGGTGGAGTCGAGCAACGGCAGGTAACCGTTCTTGGCCTCCGACTTGCCGACGCCGGAGCGGCGGGCCGCGTCGACGAGCTTGTTGCGCTCCTTCTGGCTCAGCACCTCGAGGTGGACCAGGTGCTCGGCGATCAGCTTGACGTGGTTGACGAACTCGGCGTGGTCGCGCCAGGTCCGCTGGCCGTCGAAGAGGTTGTTGATCGTGCAGTCACCCTCGACCGGCCGGTTCGCCACACCGCTGTCCAGCGTGCCGAACCACACGGTCGGCCGGGTGTCCGGCACCCGGCAGTTCACCCCGGATCCGCTCGCGATCACGGTGAAGGTGATCGAACCGGTGCCCGAGGTGTTGCCGACCTTGTCGGTGGCCCGGAAGCTGAGCGTGTGCTCGCCGGGCTGGTCGACGGTGGTCGGGCGGGCGTAGCGGACGTACTCGCCGCCGTCGAGGGCGTACTCGATCCGGTCGACTCCGCTGCCGGCGTCGAAGGCGAACAGGGTCAACGTGGCGCTGCCGAGGTAGGCCCCCTCGCCGTCGACCTGGCCGGACACCGAGGCGGTGACCGTGGGCGCGGTCGTGTCGTCCGACGGGGGCGCGACCACGGTGAACGACACGCTCTTCACCGTCGAGGTGTTGCCCGCCTTGTCGGTGGCCCGGTAGTTGACGGTGTGCTGACCCGGCTGGTTCACCGTCACCGGCGCGGAGTAGAGGGCGTACGGCTGCCCGTCGAGCGAGTACTCGATCTTGTCAACGCCCGAACCGGCGTCGGTCGCCGTCACCACCACGGTGGCGCTGCTGACGAAGGCTCCGTCGCCGTTCTTCTGACCGTGCAACACGGCGGACGTGGTCGGCGCCGTGGTGTCCTGCGGCGGGGCCGCCGCCACGGTGAACGACACCGACTGCACGGACGAGGTGTTGCCCGCCTTGTCGGTCGCCCGGTAGTTGACGGTGTGCTGACCCACCGTGTTGACGCTCACCGGCGCCGAGTAGGTGGCGTAGGCGCCGCCGTCGAGCGAGTACTCGATCTTGTCCACACCGGACTCGGTGTCGGTGGCCGACAACGTCACCGTGGCACTGCCCACGTACGCGCCCGCGGCGTCCTGCTGACCGGTCACCGAGGCCGACGCGGTCGGCGCCGTGGTGTCCCCCGGCGACGACTCCACCACCGTGAACGACACGGTCTTCACCGCCGAGGTGTTGCCCGCCTTGTCGGTGGCCCGGTAGTTGACCGTGTGCTCGCCCGGCTGGTTCACCGGCACCGGCGCCGAGTAGACGGCGTAGGGCTGGCCGTCGAGCGAGTACTCGATCGTGTCCACGCCCGAACCGGCGTCGGTCGCCGCCAGCATCACCGTGGCACCGCCGACGTACGCGCCGTCACCGTTCTGCTCACCGTGCACCATGGCGTCCGTGGTCGGCGCGGTGGTGTCGTCCGACGAGGGCGGGACGACGGTGAACGCCGCCGACTGCACGGGCGAGGTGTTGCCCGCCTTGTCGGTCGCCCGGTACGTCAGCGTGTGCTGACCCACCGCGTTGACGCTCACCGGGGCCGAGTAGGTGGCGTAGGCGCCGCCGTCGAGCGAGTACTCGATCTTGTCCACACCGGACTCGGTGTCGGTGGCCGACAGCGTGGCGGTGGCACTGCCCACATAGTTGCCGTCGGCGTCCTGCTGGCCGGCGAGTGACGCGGTCACGGTGGGCGCGGTGGTGTCGTCGGGCTCGGGCGCGGCCACGGTGAACGACACGGTCTGCACCGCCGAGGTGTTGCCCGCCTTGTCGGTGGCCCGGTAGCTGACCGTGTGCTCGCCCGGCTGGTTCACCGTCACCGGCGTCGAGTAGACGCCGTACGCCCCGCCGTCCAGCGAGTACTCGATCTTGTCCACGCCCGAGTCGCCGTCCGTCGCCGACAGGTTCACGGTGGCGCTGCCCACGTACGCGCCGCTGCCGTCCTGCTCGCCGGTCACCTCGGCCGACGCGGTCGGCGCCGTGGTGTCCGAGCTTCCGCCGGACACCTCCAGGAGGCCGGTCATACTGCCGTGGCCGGGAATCGCGCAGAAGTACCGGTAGGTACCCGGGGAGAGCACCACGTCGACGGTCCACCGGCCGCCGTTGGCGTCGTTCGGGTCGGCCAGGATGTTCACGTCGACGTCGCTGTTGTACGCCGGGTTACCGGTGTCGAAGGTCAGGGTGTGCTGCATGCCGGTGGTGTTGCCGGTCGCGGCGCTGTTCTCGAAGACGAGCGTCGCCGGCCCGGCCACCGCGGTGGTGGGGGCCGAGCGGTACGCCAGGAAGTTGTCGCCGGCGGTCCAGGTGAGCACCTGGGCCTGCAGCTGACGCGGCTGGGCCGTGGGGGCGGCTGACGTCGACCGTTCCGGATCGACGGGGCGCGCGCTCGCGGGCACCGCCACCACTCCGGCGGTCACCCACACCAGGGCGGCCGTGGCGACGGCCGCTATCGATCTCCGGAGCCGGCCCGGCCGGAGCCGGGCGGGGGGTGTGTACCCGTTCATCTATGCCTCTCTCCCAGGTTCGAGGCGCGCCGGGCGGGAGCAGGCAGCCCCCCGTCAGGTCACCTCTGTCCAGATGTGTCGCCGAGCGACCATCCGCTTGGCCCCTCCCGGCCGCACGGAGCCCCGGCCGTGGCGGTGCCACGGCCGTCCGGTGTGTGGATGGAGTCCGCCCGGATCGGTGCGCGACCCGGATCGCACGCGTCATCGGGCGTGTTCAGCGTGGAGCTGACGGGGTGGTGGTGCCACGCCTCGCAGTTGGCGGGGCGCCATCGAGAGCGGGACGAACGAGGGTCGACCCGCGGCGCGTCTCCGCACCGGGTCGCCGGGTGTGCCGCTGACCCCCGTGGTGCCGTCCCTGGTCGGGTCGGCGATCGCCGGACGGGTTGCGCCGCCCGGAGACCAATCGATCGAGATCTACCGCGCCGCCGGTTCGTCTCGATGAAACATATTGATGTGCACCGACACTACTAAGTTGGCCCCAGCGTGTCCAGGCCTTTCGTCGGCCCTCACCGTACTTTTCTCTGAACCGACGAAAGTCTCCGACGAGGTCGACGACTGAGGCGTCAGAAAGCACCGCAGGTCCACAAGGGACGGAAGCCGGGTCCGGTTGGTCAGGCGCGGGGCTCGGGACAGCAGACGGTCAGCGCCGCGGGAACCGAGCGGACCTTGAGCTTCTCGACCGCGTCACGCGCCCCGCCGTCGAGCTCGTACGTCCGCGGCGCGGCGAAGCGGACCGTCACCCGACGGCCCCGGGTGATCCGGACGAAGGGCGAATCCGTCGACCGGCCGGCCGCCATCCGGCCGAGGGTACGGGCCCAGTCGATCGCCCCGCTCGCGGTCGACACGCCCACCTCCAGGAAGCCGTCATCCGGACGGGCGTCGTCGAAGGCGGGGATGCCACCGGTGATCGTGCCGACGTTGCCGAAGAGCACGCAGCTCGCCTCGCCGTCGAACCAGGTGACCCCGTCCACCCGGATCCGGGTGCGTACCAGTTCGCCCCGGACGTGCCGCAGCCCCGTCCAGACGTACGCGAGCCGACCGAGCCGGCCCTTGAGGTCGCGGTCCGCCTCACGGATCAGGTCGCCGTCGAACCCCGCGCCGGCCATCACCGCGAAGTGCTCGCCGTTGAGCCGGCCCAGGTCGAGGCGGCGCCGCCGACCGTGCAGGCCGATCCGGACCGCCTCCGCCAGGTCCTCCGGAATGCCGAGGTTGGCGGCGAAGAGGTTCGCGGTGCCGGCGGGCAGAATCGCCATCGGCGTCCCCGAACCGGCCAGGGCGTCCGCACAGCGCTGCACCATGCCGTCCCCACCCCAGACGAAGACCAGCCCGGCACCCTTCTTCAGCGCCTTGCGCACCTTCTTCGGCGCCTTGCGGCTCTTCGGCACCTCGTACCAGAGCAGGTCGTCGACACCGGCGCCGGCGAGCGTCGCCCGCAGCTCGTCGAGGCCGCCGCCGAGGCTCTTGCGTCGGTGGGCGACCACCGCGACCGTGCCCACCGGGGCGGCGGTCGGGGTCGGGACGGGGGCGATGCTGCTCGTGCTCATGTCGGGCGGTGTTACCCAGTCCGCGAACCCGGCAAGCGCGGGTCACCGGCGGTGACCGCCCCCGCCACACTGGGGTGGCCCGCTTCCCGGCGACGCGGGGCGCCGCCTCAGCCGCTCCCCCGGAACGGAGACCGCGATGAGCCCGCCCTCACCCGCCCACCAGCCCCGGCTCGCCATGCCCTGGCGGGTGGGACTCGTCTTCGTGGCCGTCACCGCCGCGCTGATCGTCATCACCCCGGTGGCCCGCTCCCCCTTCGGGGTGGCTCCGGACGAGTACCACCGCGGGGCGCACGCCCTGCAGGCCCTGCTCACCGCCGTCGTGCTGTGCGGCATCGCGGTGCTGGCGTGCCGGTGGCTGGACCGGCGTCCGCTGGCACAGCTGGGCGTCGCCGGGCGTGGCGCCCTACGGATGACACTCGTCGGCGCCGCGATATGGCTGCTGCCGGCGTTGTCGGCGATCGCCGGCTGCGTGGCGCTCGGATGGGTGCGGATCGACCTGCTCCACTCCCCGGCCGCGCTCCTGCTGCTGGTGGCCACGCAGATCGTGCTCGTGTTCCTGCTCGAGGCGCTGCCGGAGGAGCTGGTCTTCCGGGGCTATCTGTTCGTCAACCTCGCCGAGCGGCTGCGCCGGTGGGGAACGATCCTGGCGCAGGCCGCCCTCTTCGCCGCGTGGGGTGTGCTGGTCGGCTCGGTCGACGACCCGGTGCGCCTGGCCGTCTTCCTCGGCTTCGGTGTCGGCCTGGGATACCTGCGCGCGCTCACCGGCACCATCTGGGCCGGGGTGGGCCTGCACGTGGCGTTCCAGACCGTCGCCCAGCTGCTCAGCGGCACGCAGGTGCCGGCCTTCTCCGTGACCGGGTTCGGTGTGCTCACGTTCCTCGCGCTCGGCGTCGTGCCGTTCGGCGTGGGCCTGCCGATCCTGGAGCGCCTGCTGCGCAGCCGGCCGGCGTGGCTGCCCGGGGCCGCCGCCTCCGCACCGTCGAGGTGAGCGGTGGGGAACCCGACGGGTCCCCCACCGATCGTGCTCAGATCGTCCGGGCCAGCCGGTCGGCCAGGATCCGGGTGAACCGAGACGGGTCGGCCAGCTCCCCACCCTCGGCCAGCAGCGCCATCCCGTACAGCAGCTCGGCGGTCTCCCGCAGCTCGGCCTGGTCGCCGCCCTGCTCGTGCGCCTTGCGCAGCCCCGCCACCAGCGGGTGCCCGGGGTTCAGCTCCAGGATCCGCTTGACCGACGGCACCTCGTGCCCCATCGCCCGGTACATCTTCTCCAGCGTCGGGGTGAGGTCGTGGGCGTCGCCGACCACGCAGGCCGGCGAGGTGGTCAGCCGCGACGAGAGGCGGACCTCCCGGACGCTGTCGGCCAACGCGCCGGCCATCCAGGTCAGCAGCTCCGCGTGCTCCTTGCGCTGCTGCTCCCGCCCGGCCTCGGCCTGCGTACGCTCCTCGTCGGTGTCCAGGTCGACCTCGCCCTTGGCGATCGAGCGCAGCGGCCTGCCGTCGTACTGGCCGACCCGTTCGACCCACACCTCGTCGACCGGGTCGGTGAGCAGCAGCACCTCGTGCCCCTTGGCCCGGAACGCCTCCATGTGCGGCGAGTTCTCCAGCATGGCCCGGGACTCCCCGGCGGCGTACCAGATGTCGCTCTGGCCGTCCTTCATCCGCTCGACGTAGCCGCGCAGATCGGTCGGCTCGGCCGGGTCGTTCGTGGAGGCGACGCTGACCAGCTCCAGCAGAGTGTCCCGGTTCTCCGTGTCGTCGATCAGGCCTTCCTTGACCACCGCGCCGAACTCGGTCCAGAAGGTCCGGTACCGCTCCGCGTGATTGGCCTTCAGGTCCTTGACGGTGGCCAGGATCTTCTTCACCAGCCGCCGCCGGACAGCCTGGATCTGCCGGTCCTGCTGGAGGATCTCCCGGGAGATGTTGAGCGACAGGTCGTGCGCGTCCACCACGCCCTTGACGAAGCGCAGGTAGCCGGGCATCAGCTCCTCGCAGTCGTCCATGATGAAGACCCGCTTGACGTAGAGCTGGACGCCGCGGCGGCCCTGCGGGGCGAAGAGGTCCAGCGGCGCGTGCGCGGGGATGAAGAGCAGCGCCTCGTACTCGAAGGTGCCCTCGCCGCGCATGTGCACGATCTCCAGCGGATCGGCCCAGTCGTGGCTGACGTGCTTGTAGAACTCGTGGTACTCGGCCTGGTCGACCTCGTCGCGGCTGCGCGCCCAGAGCGCCTTCATCGAGTTGAGCGTCTGCACCTCGCGGGTGCTGGCCCCGTCCTCGCCGGACCGCTCGACCGTCATCCGGATCGGCCAGGCGATGAAGTCGGAGTAACGCTTGACGATCTCCCGGATCGTCCACTCGGCGGTGTAGTCGTGCAGGTTGTCCTCGGCGTCGGCCGGCTTGAGGTGCAGGGTCACCGTGGTGCCCTGCGGGGCGGCGTCGACCGGCTCGATCGAGTAGGTCCCCTCACCACTGGACGACCAGCGGGTGCCGCCCTCCTCGCCGGCCTTGCGGGTCAGCAGCTCGACCCGGTCGGCGACCATGAACGCGGCGTAGAAGCCGACCCCGAACTGCCCGATCAGCTCCTGCGAGGCGGCGGCGTCGGCGGACTCGCGCAGCGTACGCAGCAGCTCGGCGGTGCCCGACTTGGCGATCGTGCCGATCACCGAGACCACCTCGTCGCGGCTCATCCCGATGCCGTTGTCCCGCACGCTCAGGGTGCGAGCGTCCCGGTCGACCTCGATCTCGATGTGCAGGTCGGAGGTGTCGACGTCGAGATCCTTGTCGACCAGGGAGGTCAGCCGCAGCTTGTCCAGCGCGTCGGAGGCGTTCGAGATCAGTTCACGGAGGAAGACGTCCTTGTTCGAGTAGATCGAGTGGACCATCAGCTGGAGCAGCTGACGCGCCTCGGCTTGGAACTCCAACGTCTCGACCGGGTTGCCCACACCGTCTCCCTTCCCTCGTCGCGTGGTGGTTTCGCGGAAAGGATACGAGTCGTCACCGAACGGGTCGCGGGGGCGTCCGGTGGTCGCCGCCCGCCGGAGGCGGCACCCGGCGCGGGCCGCCGCCGGAGACCTCCGGCGGCGGCCGTCACCCGGTCAGCTCCCGCCGGGCGCGCTACTCGTCGCGGTCAGCAGCCACAGGTGTAGAAGAGGATGTCCCAGTGGCTGCCCTCCTTGGTGTAGAGGTTTCCGGAGGCCGCCCGGTACTGGTATCCGAAACCGGCGATGTAGCCGAGGTAGGTGTAGTGCGACGAGATGTAGTTCTGGATGCAGGTGCTCAGCGCGATGTCGAGCTTGTAGCCGTTCCAGTGGCTGTAGGTGCCGCTGGCGTGGCCGACCTCGGTGCCGGCGGTGATGGTGACCGCGCAGCCGCTGGCCCGCTTGAAGGTGATGATGCCGTCGATGGTCGCCTGCCGGACGCCGTCGAACGAGGTGCAGGTGGAGACGTAGCGATCGCTGCAGTTGCCGCTCGAGGTCCACGAGATGTTGGCGGCGCGCAGCTGCGAGGTGGCGCTGGAGTGGCTGATGGCGAAGGCCGGGCTGGCGAGCCCGAGCGCCGCGCCGAGCGTGGCGAGGGTGGCCACGACCAGGGTGAGCAGGCGGCGGCGCAGGGTGGTTCGGGTGGACGACATGGGTCTCCCGTTCGCTGAAGGGGGTTGGGAATGTGCGAAGCAGGAGGCCGGCCTTGCAGGATTTCTACCATAGATAGATCTAGGTGAATATATGGCGGCCGGCCACGGTTCACCGGGATGCGATGTCCACCCCAGCCATCCCGTGCCCGGCCGCCGGCCGTGCTCAGCTCGCCTGGAGCGTCACGTCGTCGATCACGAAGCTGGTCTGCAGCGAGGAGTCCTCGGTGCCGGTGAAGGTCAGACTCAGCGTCTGACCGGCGTACGCCCCGACGTTCAGGGTGCGCTGCACATAGCCGGCCGCGGCGTTCAGGTTGGACCAGGTCGCCAACGTGGTGCTGCCGAGCCGCACGGTGAGCCGGTCGTACGCGGTCGAGGTGGTGGTCTCGGCGGTGTCGATGTGCAGCCAGAACGTCAGCGTCGAGGCGGTGCAGCCGGCCGGCAGGGTCACCGACTGGGCCAGGGTGTCGGTGCGGGTGCGACCGTACCCGTCCAACCACGCCTTGTAGGAGCCGGTCCGGGCCGGCTGGTCGGCCGAGTTGGTGATCACGCCGGAGGTCGCCGTCCACGGACTGGTGCCGCTCTCGAACCCGCCGTTGCCGATCAGCTGGCCGCCGGCACAGCCGCCGGTGCCGGTCACGGTGAGCGTGTAGGCGGCGGTCCGGGTCACCGAGCCGGTGCCGGTCACGGTGATGGTGAAGGCGCCGGTGGCGGCGGTCGCGGACGCCGTCAGGGTCATCGTCGCCGAGCCGCCCGAGGTGACCGACGACGGGCTGAACGAGACCGTCACGCCGCTGGGCGCTCCCGAGGCGGAGAGCGCGACCGGCTGCGCGGCGCCCGCGATGGTGGCGGTGCTGACGGTCGCGGTACGGGAGCCACCCCGCGTGACGCTGCCCGAGGCCGGGCTCACCGCGACGGAGAAGTCGCTGCCGGGGGTGCCGGAGCTGACCGCGAGCTGCCAGACGGCGTACGCGACACCGTCGGCGGCCCGGTTCAGCACGGTCGCGCTGATGTTGCTGCTGGTGTCGCAGGCGCGGTGGTAGCACGGGTCGTACGCCGCATTGGCCGTACCACCCCACTTGGCTGCCTGCGTGCTGGTCTTGCGGGCGCTGGCGCCTGCCGCGTAGCCCGAGGTCGGGATGCCGGCCTGCTGGAACGGGTAGTCGTCGGAGCGCCCCTGCCCCTCGACGTTCTCCTCCGGCTGCAGACCGAGCGAGTCCCAGTACGCCTTCAGCGGCGCGGCGGTGGTCGAGGTGAGCCGGTTGATGAAGTACCCGCCGTTCGTCGACCCGACCATGTCGAAGTTGTAGTAGCCCTTGATGTAGCCGCGCTGCGTCGCGCTCAGCGAGTTCACGTAGAACCGCGAGCCGTTGAGCCCCTGCTCCTCGTCGGTCCACCAGGCGAACCGGACCCGCTTGGTCATCGTCGGGTTCTGCTGGGCGAGCACCAGGGCGTTCTCCAGCAGGGTGGCCGAGCCGGAGGCGTTGTCGTTGATGCCCGGACCGGCCGAGACGCCGTCCAGGTGCGCGCCGAACATGACCACCTGGTCGGCCGGGCCGCCCGGCCATTCCGCGATCAGGTTGTTCGACGGGTAGGTGCAGGACGAGCAGTACTGCTCGGAGACCGTGTAGCCGGCGGCCTGGAGCCGGCTCTTGACGTAGCTGACCGACGCCGTGTAGCCGGCGGAGCCGGCCCGCCGGTTGCCGCCGTTGCTGGTGGCGATGCTGTTGAACTGGGTCAGGTGCGCCTGCAGGTTAGTCACCGAGATGTCCGGCGCCGCCAGCACCGCGGCTGCGGTCCGTGCGGGGGCGGCGGGGATGCCGGCGGGGGCGGCGGCGGCGATCGGCCGCACGTCGGCCGGGCCCGCGGACGGGGACGCCGCCACCGGTTGGGCGGCCAGCGTCACCGTCAGTCCAGCGCACACGACGAGCGCGAGCCGCGTGCGCATCGTTCTGCCTCTCATAAGGGCTCCTCGGGGTCGGAGGGAGCTAGACAGTGACATACGTCGATACGCCGGAGCAACGGTCGTTCGTCTGGAAGCGGCCCGACGCCGGTCTTGATCGTTCTTGACCTCAACCATGATTGAGGTTCTACGTTGGCCGGGTCGCTGATCCGCAAGCCACGTCGCGGGCCCACAAGCCCGGTCGCTGGTCCGCAAGCCAACAGGAGACGACGCGTATGACGACGCAGCACCTTTCCGACGCCGAACTCGCGGCTCAGCCCGCCGCGTACTGGACCGGGGTCGCCTACGAGGCCCTAATCGCCTTCACCCGCGCCCGGCAGGCCGAGTTCGGCTTCACCCAGCCTCAGTTCTGGTTGCTGCGCAACCTGTCGAAGAACGACATCTCCCCCGACGGCTACGGCATGACCATCGCCGAGCTCCGGCAGGCGATGAGCAGCTACCTCAGATCCGAAGACGACCTGGAGGCGGAGTCGGCGGTGCTGGTGGACCGGGGTTGGCTCACCCGGGACGGCGAGGGACGGCTGTGGATCACCGAGGCGGGCGACGAGGCCCGCGTCGACCTCAAGAAGCAGGCCCCGGGCATCCGCGATCGCATCCACCACGGCATCGACGACGCCGACTACGTGACCGCGCTGAAGGTGCTCCAGCAGATGATCCGCAATACGGGCGGCCCGGTGCGCTAGCCGACGGGCCACCGCAGCCGGCATCAGCGTCGTCGGGCACGCCGCCGCCCGGTACGCCGGCGACCCGCTGCGCCGAGACGACGGCCGGCCGTCGCGGGGCCAGCCTTTCGGCAATGGGACGACGAGAAGGCCGGCCCGTTGCGGGCCGGCCCGTTGCGTGGAGATGCCGGAAGGGCCGGTCCCCTTGGTGGGGTCCGGCCCTTTCGGTGTTTGCGGTGTTCGTTTGTTGTGGGTCAGCTGGTGGAGTAGCCGCGGGTGGCGATCCAGTCCGCGAGGTGCTCGGTGCTGATCCAGTAGCTGGCCATGTTGGGGTCGGCGGAGTCGGCGATCTTCGCCTCGTTGCCGCCGTCGCGGTAGCCGACGACGCTGATGTAGTGCCCGCCCTCGAAGGAGTGGGTGGTGCCGTCGGTGTCGGTGCTGGTGCCGGCGATGTTGGCGACCACGGCGCGGCCGTCGTCGACGGTGCGCAGGATGTCGGCGCGCAGGGTGTCGGTCTGCTTGCCGTCGGCGTTGCTGTTGCGGATTTCGACGCTGTGGTAGGCGTCGGCCTTACCGGTTTCCTTGT